>JAFGIF010000301.1 GCA_016929755.1 Deltaproteobacteria bacterium
CTTTTCGGCGGAACTCTGCATAAGACGTTCAAAAAATGCAGGGGCTTCACGTGGATCGTACCCGGCCTTTGCCATGATTATCAGGCCGATAGTATCTGCTTCGTACTCCTGTGTTCGACTGAACGGCAGGATCACGCCAACGGTGCTGGCGAGGCCATAGCCAATATTCAGGGCCTGGATAGCAACCGGATGTTTGTCTCGGACAGCCACATTAATACCTATTTGCCCCAGTTGAATAATCAGCATCTGGCTCATGCGTTCTCCACCGTGGCGTGCCAGGGCATGACCTACCTCGTGAGCCAGCACGAACGCCAGGCCGTTTTCATCATTTGTGTAAGGCAGAAGGCCGGTATAGACTGCTACTTTTCCACCCGGCAGGGCAAACGCATTGGCGGTTTCTTTATCATCGATGACAGTAAATTCCCAGTCATAGTCAGGCCTGTCGGCTGCTTTAGCGATGTTTTTTCCGACACCTTTGACAAGAGTATTTACTTTCGGTTCATGAGATATTTTTTGCTTGGCAAGAACTTCCTGATAGGCCTGAATTCCTAAAGTTATTTCCTGATTTTCCGGGAACAGCAGCAATTGCGACCTGCCGGTAATCGGCGCGGTTGCACACCCCAAAAGAGTATAGAGGGTAAAAATCAATACCGGTATGTAGATCAATCTGTACTGGCTTGATGTCATGCTAACCTCCATGCGGGAGATTTATGTGTCTTAATTACCAATAGTAGCTATTTCCCGGTATCAGATCAACCCCAATGAAGTGATGCGACAGGCACCTTGATTGGAATGTGGGATCAATGCTAGCATGTTTTTCGTGACATATGTACGGTTTATCTGGACACATCTGCCTGTATTCCTGATCATGCTTATCGGAATATCAGTGCTGAATACATCCCTGCACCAGATAGATCCGCCGCGCATGGATTCGGCACTGCTCAGCGCTGTCCCTTTTATCACTGCTTTGATCCTGTTGTGGTTCGCCGTCAGGAAAAGTCCTGTTAAGATAAATTTTCCCCTGTGGGTCCTTATGGTGACATTGCTCTACTGCCTGCCTTTGTTGCCTCAGTCCAGGCCCCCTCTCGATCTTGAACTGCAGCAACATATTTACGAGGTAAGCACCCTCGCCCAGTTCGTGATTGTTTTCATTCATGCTTCTCGATGGCTTGATCGCAGGGGTCTGTTCTGGATCTTTGGCCTGACCTTTTTCTTTGGTTGTATTCTGGAAAACGGGGGCATTATTATGGGGTTTTTCCAGGAGGGTGATTTCCTCGTCTATGTCCCCGGAATACCGGCCCCCCTGGCCACTATGGTTGGCTGGACAAACGTATTTTATATAAGTTTTTATGCACTTGATAACATTCTGCCCAGGATGAATCCTCTTGCAAGAGGATTCATGTGTGCCCTGATAGGATTGTCGCTTGATGTTGCATTCGACCCGGTTGCCACGAAAATGGGTTGGTGGGTCTGGGCGGAATCGTTGGACAGGAGATTGTTTGGAGTACCCCTGCTGAATTTTGTAGCCTGGTTCTGGGCGATCTTCCCCTATGCGGCTGTGTACTACTGGGTCAGGGGTAAAGAAACAATCGGGGAGGGCAAAAAGTTGCGGTGGTTTGCAGGGATGATTCCGGTGATTTTGATGGTGGAACTGGCAGGGGTGCTGGTCTCTTTAGTTATTGTGAGTGATTGTGAGAGTCTAGAGATCTTTAAAAATGTCTTCTTCGGTGAGTAAGTTTTTAAAGCGGAACAGAGCCCGACTGAGGTGTTTCTCACTTTTCTCCAGGTATAATGGTCAGGCGGATAGGTATGTCAAATTTTTTCAGAAAGACTGCTTGTTGTAAATAAAAGTGTTTGAATCGAGGAGAATTGCCAGAGGAGATATGGTTGGATCAATTGAGATTCCTTGCGGTAGAAGGGATGACTATGGCGAATTATGATAGCGATGGGCCCACATCATGAAAACCAGTAACAGCCAGATACGGTCCACGGCGACGGACCCCTTATTACTCGTAAACTCGGAGACTGTTCGATTGACAATATCCGGATTAATGTAATTCTGATTTCTCAGGGCATCTCTGCCCAGATAGTTTTTTACCAGATCCATGAGATCTTCATGAAGCCAGGAATAAATGGGAACCGCAAAGCCCTGTTTCGGTCTGTTAAACATGGTTTCGGGCAGGTATCGGCCCAATAGCCTTTTCAGGATATATTTCATAGTCCTGTTTTTATATTTCATCTCAAGAGGGAGCTTGAGGGCAAACTCGACAATCCTGTGATCAAGAAACGGATCCCTCCCTTCGAGACTAGTATGCATGGTCGCCCGGTCGACCTTTGTGAGGATGTCATCAGGGAGGTAATGGTGAATATCCCACAGCATCATTCCATCCAGGAGGGTGTTTCCTGCAGTATCGAGCGAGGGACGGGGGTCTGTATAGTGACCTATGAGAGCCGGAATCTCATGAGGCAGCCAGTATCCCACCGCATAGGGATAGGCGCTTGCTGCATTTCCTTTCCAGTTTGCAAGAACGGCATGGAACTTTCTCAAGCGATCCTCTATTGCAGGTAATCTCAGTTTGGGGTTTGTCTGAACTATCCGTGCCACTCTCTTATTACCAAGTATGCCGAGCATATATCCTGCTGTTTTCGGGAGTATTGATGGCAGTGGTGTTATGAATCTGTTCAAGTTGTTCATAACCCAATAGCGGTGATAGCCGCAGAACAGCTCATCGCCACCGTCGGCCGACAGGCTTACCTTAACATGCGCTCTTGTCATTTTAGAGACAATGGTGGTGGGGATGCCCGAAATGTCACCGAAGGGTTCGTCATATATTTCCGGCCACTGGGGCAGGATCTCGCGGGCATGTTGAGCGGTGACGTTCTCTGCGATGTGCTCGGTGCCGAGATATTCAGCAATCTTAGCGGCCCAGCCTGATTCATCGTAGTTTTTTTCATGAAAACCAATGGTGAAGGTCTTGATCGGCGTTTCGGTGTGACGGGCTAAGATGGCGGTTACCAAAGAGGAGTCGATTCCGCCCGAGAGGAAAACTCCGACCGGGACATCGGAGATGAGCCTTTTTTTGAAGGCATCGATCATGAGATTTTCCAATTCATCGCTCAGACTATTAATGGATCCGGTCAATCGCGGCGCAGTACTGAAATCGGAGGCTGACCAGTAACGATGATTGGAGACTGAGTGGTCGGGCATGACCTTGAGCCAGTAGCCCGGCTCCAGTTTATACGTATGTTTGTAGATGGATCGCGGCGCGGATATATAGCCATAATGGAAGAATTCTCCAAGAGATTTCTGATCGATCTCCAACCTTTCACCTAAACCGGCATGCAGGGCCTTGAGTTCGGATGCAAAGGCGAAGGTGTCGCCCTTGGTGTAGTAGTAAAGGGGTTTGACCCCCATGCGGTCCCTGAAGAGATAGAGTTCTTTTTCAGCTGAATCCCATAGAGCAAAGGCAAACATGCCGATAAAGCGTTCCACGCACTGCGGGCCCCAGGTTGCAAAGGAATTCAGCACGACCTCGCTGTCGGAGGTGCCGTAGAAATTAATCCCCCTGGATTGAAGGTCTTCGCGCAGTTCGCGGTAGTTATAGGTCTCGCCGTTATAGCAGATGGTGTACCTGCCATCGGGGGTGCTCATAGGCTGGTGGCCGGTATCAGTGAGGTCGATGATGGATAGTCGCCTGTGTCCCAGAGCCAGACCGGCCTTTCGATCTAAAAATAAACCAGCGTCGTCGGGTCCGCCACGCGCGAGCGTATCGCGCATCTTTAAACAGAGATCGCTGATTTTTTCAGGCGTGTTGAGGCTGAAGATGCCGGTTATTCTGCACATTTGTTTATCTTATCTATCGGAGCCTTTCCCCGAATAAAAGGAAGTTCGATCAGGGTTACAATTCTTCTCCGCTACAATCCTTTCAATTTGATTTGAGATCTGGGTGGTAACATTGTCCCAGGAGTAGTGATGTTCAGCATACATTCTGGCTTTCTGCCCCATTGTGTGGCACAATTCGGGATTGTTGAGGAGTTCCAGAGTAGCATTGGCCAGGGCGTTTATGTCACCCGGCTGAACGAGGATACCGAAACCTTCTCTCCCGATTTCTTCCAATCCCGGGATGTCACTCGCGATTATGGGTTTGCCGCAGGCGGCATAATCCCTGATTTTCAGTGGCGAAAGGGCCTTGTTATCTGCACCGGTTCCCCTTGGTTTGAACGGGGCAACGCAGATTTTGTAGCTGTTGATCACGTTTGGGACTTCCTTGTACGGGATATTCCCCAAGAGAGAAATGTGATCTCCTAACTGCAGAGAATCAATGTGTGCCTTAATCGATTGTTCTTGCGGTCCGGATCCAGCAATAGCTAAAGTTGCCTCAGGTTTTTCTCTAACCACCAGGGCAAATGCCTCGATCAGCCAGTCGATGCCCTGCCACGTTGCGAGATTCCCCACGAAGCCTATATCATACATGGATTTTCGATCAAGCGGTTTGAAGTGACTGGCATCGGTGCCGTTGCCTATTACCACTATGCGCTCTGGTGGTGCCCCCAATGATATCAGGTATGATTGAACACCTTCTGATACCGCCCTTACTCTGTCTGAAAAGATGGCAGACCATTTCTGAATCTGTTTGCCGATAAATGCCAGAAATTTCGGCTTTCCCGATGATAGTGCTTCCGGGCCGATCCAGCCGTTATGTTCGGTAATGATTTTTATCTTTTTGCCAAACAGTAATTTTGTGGCGATTACATACATGCCGGAGACTATTCCCAACCGGGCATATAGTATCTCTGGTCTGTGTATTGCGAGAAAGCATAGAAACTTTGGGGTTAAAAGGACCCCCTTTATAAACATGCCGCTGTTGGTTTGCGAGCTCACGAAGATCTCATGGAAGTCTATGTCCGGAGGAAACAGTTGGGTTATGGCCGGTTTGTTTTGCAGGGAAAGATGAAAAACAGATACATTGTTCCCCAAGTGTTTGAGACCTTTAATTATTGATGAGAAATGAATCAGCTCGGCATCAAATGTATCCATGGCAAAGGTGCCGAGTATTAGGAGCTTATGTTTTTTCATTAATTGTCAGAAGAAGCTCTCAAGACATTGTTATAAAGATCGATGGTTTGATTAATAATCCGACTTGGACCGAAACGGGCGATACAATCATCCCGAATAGCTTGAAACGAATACCTAGAATAGTGGTCTTTTGTTAATGACATGGCACTTGCCAGTTGATCTATATTTCGGGGCTCAACCAGGATTCCATTGATGTCATTTGCTATGCATTCGGGGCCACCGCTAGTTGTTGCGATAATTGGCAGTCCACAGGCTAATGCTTCAATAAGGACAATTCCGAATGTTTCATAGTCACTTGATAAAACAAATACGTTGGCAGCATTCATGGATTCAAGAAC
>JAFGIF010000057.1 GCA_016929755.1 Deltaproteobacteria bacterium
ATTCACCTCCTTGTAGGCGATCGGGGGAACTGCGGATTTCGGATAAATCAGTCTGTTGTAGGCCATGGTGGGTGATGCATTGCAGATTACGTAGTTTGTGGTGATGCGCTCCCCGAAGGAGGTCTCCACCCCGATGACCTTGCCATTGTCCATCAGAATTTTATCAACCCTGGTATTGTATTCGACCTTGCCGCCGTTTTCCAGGATCTTAGCCTCGATGGCAGTTGACATCTCATGTGAGCGGTACCTGGGGATGTAGGCGCCCTTGGTCAGATATTTATGGAGCATCGCAGACCACAGCGTGAAGCTCATTCTGCTCATGGGCAGCCCGATATAGCACCAGTAGGCATACAGGATCTTCCTGGACTGTTCGGGGATTTTGAAACGTCGTGTAACCTCTTCGACCGTGTAGGGCGTGGTCTTGAGAAAGTTGGAGTGCTTCTTCATGAGAACTTTTTTGTCGGGGTTCCCCTTTGATTCGCCAAGGTAGTTCAGGGCATCGAGAACCTCCTTGCAGAGATCGAGATACGCCCGCATCTGGGATCTGCTGCCGGGTACATATCCATCCATGGCATCGATGAATTCATCGATGCCGAAGGGCATGGTGACATCGAGTCCCTCTCCGGTGAGGATCAAGCGATAGGCCTCGGGAACCCTCACGAAATCGACGCTTATGCCCAGATCATCTTCCAGAAGGGTGCGCACGCTGCCTTTGTCGTGTGCCGGCCCCACATCGCAGAGTTCATGCAGCGATGGCTCGAACTCAAACCTCCCGCGGACAAAACTGCTGGCAAAGCCTCCCGGGAGGTTATGCTGCTCCAGAACGAGGACTTTTGTCCCATTGGCCGCCAGTTGAGCTCCGGCAGTCAGCCCGCCGTTTCCGGCACCGATCACGATGACATCATAATCTGCCATTGACTGTCTCCTTTCTTAAGTATGTGCTCGTGAAAAAAAACATGGTTGGTGGTCATACCAGTATCAGTGGTACATGATTTGTGATGTCCGTTCAATCAGTTTTATTTGATTTTTTTCCGGATGATAATTTTAGGAATATATAAATACGAAACGAGGTTAATTCGTAGGCAGTTAGCACCTATGCGGACAAGGCCGGTATGTGCGGGGTTGTAAAAAATTCCGATTTATAAGTTTCCCTGACTTGGCAGCAGCGATTTTTCGACCCTGTAAGAAAAAAAATGGAGAAAGTTGAGCTATCCTCGCAAGAATTTGATAAAAGCCCGGATGCTGTGCGGGCTGATCTGGATGCCTTATCGCAAAGATGCCGGTGGCGGCCTGAATCCTGACTGGGTCTGAATAATCTGGAATTAAGGTTATTATGAGTTGACTGGTTGGCTGATTGCTTTACCAGTCCTGATCTTTGCAGGATTTTTCAGAATCGGGATTTTGAGGGTTGCCCTGGTCGTCAAAGCAGGCCGGCAACAGCTCGGCATTGCCTCCATAGGTTTTCAAATAGACATTGAGGTTTTTGACAGATTCTTTCAGGCTGTTGCAGGGGCCGAACTTTGTTTGGCAATCGTTAAAGCTTTCAGCGCTGATTTTGTGCCCATACCAGTATTTTCCATCAATTTTGATCAGGCACATTCCAAAGGTACGGCCGGCAAGCTCAAGCACATCGGGTCTCGGTGTATACATTTCTGATGATGCTTCTAAAAAGTTTTATGATTGCGAATGTATTGCGAAGATACTTGAAATACAGGGGAAGATGCAAGGGCGAATGGCTCAACGGATAAATAAAGTTCGTGAACGTGAACAGGACAGGATATAGTAACAAATATTATTTTTGTGCTGTTTTTACATGAAGCTTCATCCCGAATAAAAAACGCATTATATTAATTCGTCTTACCAGCACGTCATACAGCAGGGCCGTCGTTATCAGTGAAGCAGCCGTAATTATTAGATATTTTACCAATTCTCCTGCATCCCACCTGACTACAAAGAATCCGATCACTACGATCACGCTCTGATGGAGGATATAGAAGGGATATGATGCCTCACGGGCATACTTAAGAAAGGCATTGTCGAAATTCAGATATTTTCGGGCATAAGAGAGCATGGCGACTATGGTGAAAAAGGAAACGAAACACTCGATATACCCGCTTCTGATATCTTTAAGCCAGGCGGGCATGTTCGCGGGCCAGGCATCCGACCAGAACATGATAAGAAACAGGACATATATGCCCGGACCGAAAATCAGGGCGGTGTTCTTATAATTGTCGATCATTTCTGCAAATCTGTCATCCGCCATGAGGATGTAACCGTAGATAAAGAAGGTGATGTATAATAACGGATTGCCTCCGGCGATTTCCGGAAACAGGCTCGTCACCAGAAGCAGGAAAGGCAACAAAAAGATAATGCCGGGCCGGGTAAAGAATTTAGCTGCCGAGTTGATAAAGCGCCGGCCTGATTCACCGTTGAGGTAAACGAAGAGCGGCAGACCGGCGAGGGAATACACGAACAGGTGGAGTATGAACCATAAGTGGCCCCAGGTATGGCCGCCGAGGTAATATCCTTCTAGATCTTCCAGATTCAAGATAAAGAATTGAGGATACCACTCAAGATACGAAAGAGATGTCCCGGCGTGATTGAGCAGTCCGCAATAGGATTGGGGTGGAATGAGAATCAGTACTCCGAAAACAAAGGGCAGAAAGAGCCGCTTGAAGCGTTCACCGGCGTATTTAGCCGGGCTGCGAAAGTGCAGTGCATACCAGGTGGATGCGCCTGCCAGAACAAAGAACAGCGGCATGAACCATGGGCCGATAGAATAGATAATACCATAGGTAAGGGCCCGGCTGGCTTCATTGTTTTGGACATAGAAGGATTCGTTTATATCGAAAATACGAGCTGTGTGGAACAAGAAGAGCAGCAGCACGGCCACTGTGCGTAACCAGTCTATATCTGAACGTCTTTCAGCTTTGCCCGTCATGGCTCTTTCTTCCGAGATTGTTGTTCGTTGGGTGCAAACCGAATTAATGTAATCTTTTGCAAATTTTATACAGTAATAAACTTGTCCCGTGCCTTCAATATCTACCGTTAATCATTATTGATCCTTAATATTAATTGTGTTGCTGATTTTGGCAAGCCACAGGTAACTCTGGCGGTATTTTTGTGAAGTTATTGATGGTAATAGTGATTATTGCAAATAAAAACATATGCTTTGAGTTCTGCTTTGTGCGGTAGGACGAAAATTGTTTCGATAAGATCAATTTCTTTGGATTACTGCTTAA
>JAFGIF010000058.1 GCA_016929755.1 Deltaproteobacteria bacterium
TGGGGTAAGAAATTGCCGATTAAAGTGTTTGAAAGCAAAAAAGACAAGCCGGTGTTTAAGGAAGGCGTATATCCGTTCGGAATGGTGAAACCGCTTCCGTATGGTTCACGAGGTGAAAAGGTTTTCGAACAGGCCATTAAAGACGGTCAATCGCTGACCATCTTGTATCCGAAACATGGCTATGGAGTCATTCAGGTCAAGAAAATCATTCCGGTTTATGTATACCGTAAAAAAGGGATAGCGTTTGTCGAGGCATTTTGCGAAGATTCCGGAGAAGGAGAGGACTATGATATTACCAAGATCAAGGCCCTGTTTTTACCGGATAATAATTAGGCCTGCTGTGCTTTTTTGATGATCTTTTGCATCTGCTTCAATTCTTCGATCAGTTTCTGATCCAGATCTTTTTCATAGAAAAGCGCCTTGTCAATGTGATACTGGCTGGCTTTGAGATTTCCGGTCGAGAAAAAATATCGGGCATAAGATATGTGGGCCCGCGGGATATTTTCTGCTTTTTCATACAGGTTGCCAAGCATGTAAGCCGCACGCTGGTTCTGTTTTTCAAACGGCACCAGCGCTATTATGGCCTCGTCTGCCTTTCCCTGTTTCATAAGGATCTCGGCCAGCGCCAGGTTTACATCTGCAGAGCGTGTGTAGCCTTTGAGAAGAGGGTAGGCTTTGTCTTCAAACCCCTGGTGATACAGGGCCAGACCGCGATAGGCTCTTGCCTGGGGCAGATCGATATCCTCAAGCAGATCCAGGGCTTGTTTGTTTCTTCCAAGACGGACCATCAACAAGCCGCTGGCAAGTTTGTCAAAAGGATCGGGCATGCGGTGTATATAGACCATGGCCTCCCGTTCTGAGAGCAACAGCCCTACCACCGAGGCATATAGAGACCAGTACCTTGTATCAGGCCTTGTATCGGTGGGTGCGCTCTGTAGAGCGGCAATACGTTGCTGGGCATATGGATGGGACAGGAAATATTCCGGCAGCGTGGATGTTCCCGCAAAGGTGCGCAATCTGATCAGAAACCTGTTCATCCCGGAAGGGTCGAAATTTGAACGTTCGAGTATGTTTCTACTGAACTCGTCGCTTTCATATTCGTGTTTACGCGAATATTGCAGCTTAATATTCTCTGCGCCGCCGAGCGATGAGTATAATAGCGCAGTTCCTATCTGCGGATTCTGGGTTGAAATCAGTGTTCCGATTATCACACCGATCAGAGATGCAGTGCTGATCTTTTTCTGGGCATCATATGCCTGGGGGATATGTCTGAGTTGGCAGTGGCCCATTTCATGGCCGATTACCCCGGCCAGTTCGTCAATATCATGAATCATGAGCAGGGTTCCCAGATTAATAAAAATATGCCCATCCGGAATGGCAAAGGCATTGATGGACCTGTCATTTATCAAATGAAGTTCAAACGTGTAGACCGGGTTAGAGATGTGATCAGCCAGTTGATCGGCAAGCGACTGGAGGGTCCAGGTTATTTCCGGGTCATGGATGATTAAGCCGTTTGCCTCCAGAACAGTTATCAGTTCGCTGGCGATTTTACGTTCATCATCATAGCTCATGGCAATGGCCGGGGAATACAGGAGGATTAGCATTAATAGGATCAGTGCGATCAGCCGTTTCATAATTCGTAGCATTACATGATGGTCGCTCATTTTCAAGATCAATGTCTTGCAAAACGAACTGAGGAAGATACAAGTTCAATTTTGTGATGTTTTGTGTAAATATATTTCCATAATAATGAAGAGTATCTGGGGGTAGATTTCAAATGGGAGAAGATAGGGATACCCACAGGCTTTTTGATGATTGGCCCGAGAAGTATGAGCGCTGGTTCACGACCAGCGTCGGCAAGCTTGTCAGAAAGTATGAAGGGGATTTGCTTGCTGAATTCCTACAGCCGAAAGAGGGAGAGGAGATTCTGGATGCAGGCAGCGGTACAGGGGTTTTTACTCTCGATATTCTCGAACGCGGTGCACGCGTGACTGGCCTCGATATATCACTCCCTATGCTGAAACACTCTGCCCGGAAATGCCGTGACTATCCGCTATACCCGGTTGCCGGAGATATGATTGCACTGCCGTTTAAAAATAATTATTTTGATAAGGCCATTTCAGTTACAGCGCTTGAATTTATCCCTGATGCCGGGCGGGCGGTTCAAGAACTGTTCCGGGTAGTAAAACCTGGCGGCATTGTGGTCGTAGCCACCCTGAATAGCCTCAGCCCATGGGCTGCTCGCCGCAGCCAGAATGCAAAGCAGGAACATACGATTTTTGAGTCGGTAGTCTTCCGATCTCCGGATGATCTGCGCAGGATTGTGCCGCTGTCGGGAGTGATAAAGACAGCCATCCATTTTTTGCCGGATATTGATCCCGCCCGGGCTGAAATAATTGAACAAAAAGGTAAAGCGGAAAATTTGGATACGGGAGCCTTCGTGGCAGGGTGCTGGGAGAAACCAAGAGATGTTACCCGATAAGACATCTGACACTGTTCCTGTTCAGCAAAGAGCATTTATCGTCGGCGTGATAGGATCACATGAAGGGGATCAGAATCTGCTGGATCGTGCTTTTGATTTCGGACAAAGGATCGCAGAGAGAGGCTATGTTCTGCTCACCGGGGGGCAGCGGGGTAATGCGTTCGGCATCACAAGGCGCCTGGTTGTCTGGTGGGCTTGTCATCGGAGTTCTTCCCAGTGACAGGCAACACCCTAAAAAAGGCTATCCCAATACATTTGTCTCTATTCCTATATATACAGGAATGTCTGATGCCAGAAATGTGATCAATGTTAAATCGTCTGATGTAGTTGTTGCCTAAGAGGGTGGCCCGGGAACGCTTTCAGAGATCGCCCTGGCACTCAAAGCCGAAACACCGGTAATTCTTCTGGCATGTCCTCAGTTCGAACAACTCACACAGTCTCAGGTTGTTGCGGTTCAAGCTGTTCAAGAAGCAATGAAAGAGATTGATCGGATTGCCGCTTCGCGGATCGGCTGATTACAAAAAAGAAATCAGACATACGAAAATGTGAAACCAGCTTGGTTTTTTCTGAACATAACTATATAAAAATACTGTAATATTTAATCTGGCGCACAAATTGCCTCCAGAGGCCCGGAGCAACTGGAACTACTGGAGGTATTACATGATTCAACCACGATTTCACACGGTACTGATATGGCTGTTAGTGATACTTTATTCTTCACCCGCCATGGCCACCGCTCTCCTGATAAGCTGGCAAGAGAACACCGAGACAGATCTTGCCGGATATAAAGTATACTATGGTACTGCATCGGGACAATATGGAAGCCCGATCGATGTCGGGAGGGAGACGAGTTGCCGGATATCAGATCTGGTCTCTGACACAACCTATTACATGGCGGTAACCGCCTATGATGAAGCCTTGAATGAATCGGGGTTTTCGCAGGAGCTCAGCGCCTATATCCCTGTGGCGGATACCAGTCCCTCTCTCGACAGCGATGGTGACGGCATACCGGATTCCTGGGAGATTGCATACGGTCTGGATCCGGGTAATCCGGCCGATGCTTCTCTGGATTCGGATCATGACGGTTTGTCGAACATCGAAGAATACTATGATGAATCAGATCCTTTTGATTCCACTGATAACGCACCGGCTGCCGATGCCGGCTCTGATCAGAAGGTCGATCCTTCGCGGGTGTATCTCGATGGTACGGCATCTTATGATCCCAATGGTGATCAGTTAAGCTATTCATGGGCCGAGGATACAGGGCCGATAGAGGTGGATATCGATCAGCAATATTCAGCCCAGGCAAGCTTCGTTGCCGTCAAATCCGGTCAATACCGATTCAAGCTGAGTTGTTTTGACGGCAAGGTTACAACCACAGACACGGTGAATGTCGAAGTGAACAATGTAGCGCCTTCGGTAGATGCCGGCAGCGATATAACCACTGAGGCTTCTCAGGAAATTACACTGCACGCCACTGGAGCAGACCCCAACGCTGATGAACTCAGCTATCATTGGTCGCTCATTGAAGGACCGGAAATGACGCTGCCTGGTATGGACAGCCAGGACATTGTTCTTGTTCCGGTCAATGCAGGGCAGTACAGATTCTCGGTGGTCTGCAACGATGGACTTCTGAACAGTACGGAAGACGAGGTCTATATTACAGTCAATGCCATGAATAGTGCCCCGACTGCAGCAGCCGGGCAGGATAGGGATGTTCACTTGAATGAGCGTATTGTTTTGGATGGCAGCGCTTCTTCAGATCCGGATGGTGATGAACTGACCTTTACATGGCAACAGACATCAGGCCCGCAGGTGAGTCTGTCCGATGCCCAGAGCGCGCAGGCCTGGTTTGATGCAGATGTGGAAGGAACACTGGTATTTGAACTTATTGTTTCAGATGGAGAAGTATCCTCAACGCCGGATAGTGTTTCCATCAGGGTGCTCAGCGTTAATCAGGCGCCGGTTGCCGATGCCGGGGATGATATTGAAGTAAATGTCGGTGATATGGTGTCGCTCGATGCCGGAGCATCTTACGATCCTGACGATGATACGTTGTCATACATCTGGTCACAGGTTTTTGGTGCCCAAGTCGATTTATTAGACGCGGACACAGCCACGCCAAGCTTTACGCCGACCACATCCGGAGTGCTGGAGTTCAGCGTCCAGGTAAGCGACGGACAGGCAACCTCAACAGATTCGGTGAGCGTGACTGTGAACAATCCGAATCAGGTGCCTGTCGCGGATGCCGGTGAAGATTTCAGCAGTATGACAGGTGAGGAAGTCATACTGGACGGCAGCCTGAGTTATGACCCGGACGGCGATGAGCTTTCCTTTTACTGGGCTCAGTCCGAAGGTCCCAGTGTTTCCCTGGACTACCCTAATACATTCAGCCCTTCGTTTGTCCCGACCGAAACCGGAGTATATGTTTTTGAACTTAAGGTTTCAGATGGAGAAGACACCAGCAAGGCCGATACTGTAACGGTTACCATTCAGGATCAGCAGCTTGCAATCGAGCTCATCAGTCCTTTACTGGGAGTGGAAACCTACCGCAATCCGAAATTCATCTGGGATGCGGATGGATTCGACAGCATCAGTCTTTTCATCGCGGTAAATGACAGTGCATTCGAACAGGTATATATAGGAAGTCGGTCGTCATTTTCTTTGCATCCGGTATTGTGGTACTGGTTCATTCCTTCGGGGACAACTATTTCCTGGTACGTGGAGGGTGAAATCCTGGGAACACTGGTGAAAAGCGAGGTGTTTACGTTAACCAAGAAATAACCTTGTTTGATCTATATAACGCAGGGGGGATGGAGCAAAGGGCTCCATCCCCCCTTTTCTTATGCCTTACGGGGGGCTTTGTTGATCAGGGTGATAAGTGCTCCGATTACACAGCCGATGGCCGCGATCATAAAGGGCATGGCCCAGGCTTCAACCCCGGCTCCCTTGGCAGCATCCCTGAAAAATGCCCCGATCTGGGGGCCTGCAATTCCGGCTACACCGTAGGAAAAGAACACCCATCCGTAATTTTTACCAACCGTGGTATTCCCGAAGTAGTCAGCTGTTATGGCCGGGAAGAGTGCAAAGTTGCCGCCGAAATTGAATCCGATAATGCAGGCGCCTGCGATAAGGCCGATTGTAGTGCCGCCGAGCTTGAAGAATAAAAACATGATGATGGCCTGGAACAGGCACATGAGGAAAATGGATGTACGTCTGCCGATCCAGTCTGAGACCGAACCCCATACAATACGGCCCAGACCGTTGAAGATGGCATAAAATCCCATGGCTGTTCCGGCAATGCCTGATGCAATAGCCGTTTCAATACCTTTGCTTGAAAGAGCATCGATACCGAACAGCTTGATGCAGCCGATCACCATCAGCCCGGCCATGGCGCTCAGAAAGAAAGTCAAAAATGTCAGGTAAAACTGGGGTGTTTTCAACATGTCACTGCTTTCAAAGGCGACTGCGCCGTTTTGTGAGGCGCCACCGGCATTCGAATCCGGAGGTGTATAGCCTTGGGGCAACCATCCCTCTGGAGGGTTGACCATGACAATACTACCCAGTAGTACAACTACCAGAAAGATCAAGCCATAGAGGATGAAGACGCTCTGTACTCCGCCAAGCCCGAAGAGGTTCAGCTTTTCTATCAGTTGGAACCAGGAACCGGCGGATTTTACCCATATCAGAGCTCCAAATCCGAAACCGGCAACGGCAAGACCGGTTATCAGCCCTTTTTTGTCCGGGAACCATTTGACGCCTACTGCAATCGGTACAACATAGGCCAGTCCGATGCCGGCACCACCGAGCAGACCAATACAGATCATTTGAGTAGTGAAACTGCTGCCGATAAATCCTCCCAGAATATAACCGATACCGAGTACTACGCCACCAATAGAGGCAAGCATTCTCGGTGTTACCTTGGTCTGCAATCTTCCGGCAATGACCATCAGTACCGCGAATGTAAGCAGTCCAAGCGAGAATACCCACTGGGTCTGTGACGTGGAGAAATTGTAGGGTTCTACTTTCAGATATGGAGTAAAGACTGACCAGGCATAAATTGCACCCAGACAGAGCTGAATAGCTATGGCTCCAATGACAACCAGCCACCTGTTCATAATGTGTTTTTTATCAGCCATGAAATACCTCCTCTTACATAACAAAATTGCATCACCGTATACGTAATTATTGATATAAGTGTCAATAGAGAATATGATTTTGCAGTAAAATCTTGGGGTCTCCTGGTTTACGAGACAAATGGCCGGCTAACCAATAAAAAGGCAACATTCCAGAAGAAATCAATTATTCATTTTTGGCTGCAGATATGGATACCAGGTTTGCTTTTTTGTTGTTGAATGAATATTCAACTTTGTATATAAGCTTGTATATATTGATAAAATAATACAACTGGGGAGGTACTTATGCAAGACAATTTGGCAAACCCGGCACCACTGGGGTTGATGGGTTTTGGGATGACAACCATACTTTTGAACCTGCACAACGCCGGTTTATTTGAGATCAGCGCCGTGATCCTGGCCATGGGAATTTTCTATGGTGGTCTGGCCCAGGTCATCGCCGGGATGATGGAGTTTAAAAAGGGCAATACTTTTGGCACCACTGCCTTTACTTCATACGGATTATTCTGGCTGACCTTTGTGTTTTTGATCTATTTCAATGGGAAATTCGGTATTCCTGATAATACTGTCGGATTTCTGGCATGGTATCTGTTCCTGTGGGGAGTCTTTACCTTTTTTATGTGGATTGGTACCTGGAAGGCCAACCGGGCGCTACAGGTTGTATTTTTTACACTGACAGTGCTGTTCTGGATGCTCTCCGCGCGTGACGCTTTCGGCTGGACCGGTACCTGGGCAGTGCTGACCGGCTATGAGGGCATTTTCTGTGGTGCTTCCGCCATTTATGCTGCCATGGCTCAGGTCCTGAACGAGTCGTATGGCAGAACAGTGTTGCCTCTGGGTTAGACGCAGGGATATCAGGTATTTTTCTGAGTAAGGCAAAACGGGCTTTCTTCTCAAACTTGAAATGAAAGCCCGTTTTTTTGCACCGATATTTTTATGAACAATAGTTTATCATGATTTGCAAATCGAGGGCTTGGCCCTTAGCCATTTGATTTTTTACGATTAAGTATTGTTTGTAATAAAGGTTTTCCCGAGCCAAATTGTAATTTGATTTTGTATGAATTTGTTTTATCATGAAGTAATATATTGAGTTTAATTAAGGAGAGGTCTTTTAATTATGAAAAAGGCATTGTGGTATCTTTTGATGGCCGGTTCGCTGGGAGGCTGGATATTTGTAATAACAGGTCTTGTCAAACCCTTTCAAAACAAGGATCTGAAAAGAATCTGGCTGGGTGTTTTTTGCACGTGGGTGTTCGGTCACCCGCTCGAATTAATCCTGTCGATCGGCATTGGCCGCGCTGCCGGACTTTCGGCTCTCAGAACCGTTGTTAAGACCCTGGCCTTCGGTTTTACCTGGTGGTTGCCCCTGAAGATGAGTATTATAAAAAATTGAGGCGTGCTGCTTTTGCCAGGCCTGCTTGATCCGTCATTGAAGGCAAAGGCTTCAGAAATATAATATTTATGCACGGCGGCATTGATTCTGGCCTGGTTTCCCTTGAGAGTGTGAACTTGCCCTTAAGAAAAGGCATAGCAGGTATCTGTCATGACGTATCCTCTTTAAACCCGTGAACTTTTCCATGTAGCATATTGTGTCATATAGCCAAGTGTTTTGATGGCGCTGTATGTAGTTGGAAAATACGGAATCCGGTACGATTCTGCGATTGAGGCGAATGCAGTAATGTTTTCAGCTGAAGTCCCGTACGCCCAGACCACGGTCGGTTTTTTGTTATGGGCCTGCATATATTCAAGTACATCTCGATAGGATTCCGGTTTGAGCATGCTGCTGACATAGGTGTTGAGGTAGATGGAGTCAATGCTTTCATCATTGTTTAAGATGTCGTAGCTTTTTTTATAGAAATCTAGGGTTTCCGGTCCTGAAGTAGCTGCGGCAGGGCCCAGGTCGATCGGATGATTTCCCAGCAGCTGATTGATGTTTGCAAGCTTATCCCTGTTTTGGGAACTGAGTTCTCCGAGCCTGAGTCCGCAGTTCGAGGCTGTATCGATACACTGGATTCCGAGCGCCCCGGAAAAACTGATGATTCCAAGACGGTTTCCCTTCGGCAGGGGCTGATATGCAAATGCCTTGGCACATTGAAGCAGGTCTTCATGGATTTCTACCCTGATGATTCCTGCCTGATAAAATAGACATTGATACAGTTTATCATCTCCGGCCATGGATCCGGTATGAGAAGCCATGGCAGAAGCGGCCTGCTGCGACCTGCCTGATTTCAGGCACAGGACAGGCTTCTTATACGAGACGTTTTTGGCTACTTTAAGAAATGTTCGGGGGCGACTGGTATGCTCAATGTACATAGAAATGACCCGGGTTTCGGGATCATTTCCCAGAAATTCCAGACAGTCGGTCTCGTCGATGTCGCACATATTGCCCAGATCGACTATCTTGTTGATTCCCGGGCTGAAATCGTTGAGAGCCAGGGCCTGAGGCCCGTACATTCCGGTCTGGGTAATGATTGATATAGGCCCTTTTAGGGAGTAATCGTAGCCCTTGTCATAGGGGATGGAGGTAAATGTATTTATAGTATCAAACACTCCAAGCGTGTTGGGACCAATAATACGCATACTGAACGAACGGGCGATATCGAGTAGATGCTTCTGCCGTTTCCTGCCCTCCTCTCCGATTTCGGCAAAACAGTCCGAAATCACAATGGCTGCTCTGGTTCCTTTCTGTCCGCATTTATTAAGTATGCCCGGTACATGCCGGTATGAAGTTATGATAACGGCAAGGTCAACGCTGCCTTCGATAGCGGTAATATCCTGATATACATCAAGCCCGCATATGCTTTTTACCGAAGGATGAATCGGATAAATTGAACCTTTATATCCCATTTTCTGTAAGTCTTTCACGACCACGCTGCCGCCGAAAAACCAGCCGTCCAGCATGCTGCCGAAGATTGCCACGGATTCGGGGTTCAGAAAAACATCGAGCGGGTGAGATACATTCATGACGAATCGCCTCCTTGAGCACATATGTTAAAATTGCATCAGGACATTTTTATCACATCGAATGGCAGAACACCAGTATTCCTCTTGGAATCGGAGGCTTATCTGCGTATAAAAAATGTTGGTGCGTTTGATTCAATATAGAATCATATAGACCGTAAGCTCATAATTCAGGGGGCTTCAAATTGAATTATAATGATTTTTCTGCCTAAACTTTGTCTATGATCTAATACATGGCCAAAAAATAATTTTGATACTTATGCAATGGATACAATTGTCGGCAGAAAATGTTTTGATATATCTAGTAATGCCTGTTCCCGGTGCACGATCACAAAGGGGCAGACCCAGGCACTTAAGGCCCGGGCATGCCCGTATGCATATATTTTACAATGATCAAGGAGAGAAACGGGGTTGGGGGAAGGTTTCAATCCTTGATCAAAATAGGTATAAAAAAGTAATAGGCGAACATTATTTATGATTGAAAAAACATTCGGTTTTTCAATACTCGTATCTTTCAGCATATATACCAGGGAATGCGGGGGATTTTCCTCTGTGTAGCTGTGGATTGCCAGGGCACCATGACAGTAGGTTTCTGCCTGATTGTCCGGCCTGATTCCGGCCCCGAACTGGCGGCAGGCTCCATTGCTGGGATGCCTTAAGGCATTGAAGTCCGATATTCCCCTGGTTGTCTGCATCAGGTCTATTAGTCTGCTCTTTTACGCAGGAAGGTTGGAATATCGTAGGCTTCCTCATCCAGGACGCTTTCATCGACAACCATTCCGAGTTTAATGACCTCTTTTTCTTTCTTATACTCTTTCTTGCGCAGGAATGCCGGCTTATCATAGTCGACAATCCTGGAATGTGGCATTTCCTTGACGATATCAAGAGATTCATCCTGGTAATTTCCAAGCACTATGGGCTTGTTTGAAAAGCCGGTAGACACCACTGTGATGGATATTTCATCGTCCATGGAATCATCGATGACAACACCCCATATAATATTGGCGTCTTCATGTGCGGCAGCTTGAATCAGGGAGGATGCTTCATGAATTTCATCCATGGTAATATTGGCGCTGCCGGTTATATTTATCAGCAAACCTTTTGCTCCCTGTATATCCATATCTTCCAGCAGCGGGCTTGATATGGCTGCCTGGGCGGCTTCTTGCGCCCTGTTCTCTCCACTGGCCGATCCAATACCCATGAGTGCTTTGCCTTTTTCGTACATTACGGCCCTGACATCATTGAAGTCAACGTTCACCAGCCCGGTGTTGTTGATCAAATCAGAAATACCTTTGACTGCATTGATCAGGATAGTATCAGCTTTTTTAAACGCTTCCAGCATGGGGATGTTTTTCCCTCCCAGGCTAAGGAGACGGTTGTTGGGGATGACTATCAATGCGTCGACATTGTTCGAGAGTTCCTGCTCCCCTTCCTCTGCCTGCTTCATTTTACGTTTGCCCTCAAAGGGGAAGGGTTTGGTGACAACCGCGACAGTCAGTATTCCCATTTCCCTGGCTAGACGAGCCACAACCGGAGAAGCACCGGTCCCGGTTCCTCCGCCCATGCCCGAGGTAATGAAAACCATGTCTGCGCCTTCCAGGCTGGCAATGATCTCCTTCTCGCTTTCATTAGCTGCGAGCTGGCCGATCTCGGGATTGCCGCCGGCTCCCAGCCCCTTGGTGAGCTTGGCGCCGATCTGAATCCGTTTGGATGCCACAGATGATTTGAGTGTCTGGATGTCGGTATTACATGCCAGAAAATCCACTCCCTTTAGGCTCGCGCTGATCATGTTGTTCACGGCATTACAGCCGCAACCCCCAACCCCGATTACTTTAATTCGCGCTCCAACCTGTTCCAGTTCCTCCAATTCAAACATATTCGCCTCCTTGGTTTTTTAAAAAATTTCTTGGAACCAGCGTACCATTCTTTCCAAAATCCTTTCAAACATGGTAGATCCTTTGGGTTTAAAGCTGTAGGATGGCTTGCTCGCTTCATAAAGGCACAGACCAACTGCCGTGGCATATGCAGGACTGTTTACCAATTCTACCAAGCCCTTTATTCCTCTGGGCAGTCCCAGGCGCACCGGCATGTGCATAATGCCTTCGGCCAGAGCAGGAACCCCTTCAAGAGCGCTGGCGCCACCAGTCAGCACGAGGCCGGTAGATAGCTGTTCAGCCAGGCCGGTATTCCTGATTTCAGTATATGCGAGCTTGAAGAGTTCTTCCATGCGTGATTCAATGATCTCGGCCAGAATTTTTCTGGACACGGTATTTACCGTGTCACCACCGATCGAGGGCACCTCGATCTGTTCATCGGTAGATACCCTGGACGCTATCGAATGACCGTACTTTATCTTCAAGCGTTCAGCCTCTGCAATCGGGGTGCGCAAGCCCACCGCAATATCGTGGGTTACATGATCCCCTCCCAGGGCTAATACGGCGGTATGCCGGATCGATCCTTCGTTGAAAACTGCAATGTCTGTTGTGCCTCCCCCGATATCCATCAGTATAACCCCTAATTGTCTCTCGTCGGGTGTAAGGATGGCGGTTGCGGATGCAATCTGCTGCAGTACAATGTCCTGCAATCCCAAACCTGCTTTCTGGGCGCATTTGTTGATATTGCTCACCGCAGCCACCGATCCGGTTACGATATGTACGCGCGCTTCGAGTTTTGAGCCCGCCATACCCACCGGATTGGAGATGCCCGAAAGGTCATCCACAGCAAATTCCTGGGGTAAAACGTGGATGATCTCAACACCGACAGGCTTGGCAAAGTCTTTGGCCTGTTCAACCACCCGCTTCTTGTCGGCCTGAGTGATTTCGTCGCCTTTGATGGAGATCACGCCATTGGTGCTGATGCCCTGAATATGGCCACCTGCAATCCCGGTGTAGACTTCATCCACCCGGATACCGGCCATGCGTTCTGCATCTTCAACGGCATGCCGGATTGCATTGACGGTCTGTTCCATATTGACCACGAGCCCGCGTCTGAGGCCCTTGGATTCAGAGGTGCCGAAACCGATTACCTCCAGATCGTTATTTTCCCTCAATTCGGTAATCAGACAGCATATTTTTGTGGTCCCGATATCAAGCCCGACAATAATTCTTTCTCTAGCTGCCATGAGAACCTCGAGCGCGCAAAATAATTTTATCTTCGCAGGTCAGATACATGGTCGTTCCTTGTTGTGGTTTAATTTCATTGAGGGTTCTGAGTGCCATGTGTATTTTTACTGGCGTCAATTCCCCTGAAAAAACGAGACTAATTCCGTTTTGAAGAAGGATCTTCATTCTACCTCCGGATTCAATAGTCACATGATCTGTTGCAAGCCCTTTGGTTTCAATAAGCTTTACAGCATCTATTGCTTTTTTCAAGATATCATTCAGTTCCTGTCGGGCATCTGTTGGGGTGTAATCTGGAGCCTGAATGATAAATCCGACCGTTTGTTCGGGTGCCGGAGCAAATACTTTGCCGTTTTTGGAAATCAGGTAACGCTTATCATCGAATTCCAGAGTTGCAGCTGGAAAATGTTCATGGATCTGGATTTCGACCGAAGAAGGGATGAAGCTGCGTGATATTGAGACGTCTTTGACCCAGGGATTCCCAAGAATTCTTTGTCTGGCATTTGTAATATCCCAGCTGAGAATGTTGTCTCCTTCTTCAAGGTCGAGCAGCGGCAGAATTTCATCAATCTCAACATGGTTGCAACCTTTAATCTCGATCTGTTTGGTCAGGAAAACATCGCTGCTTGAAATATAGGCGATGGCACACAGGACTACCAGCGTGCTTGATGTGGCCAGGCAGAGCCAGATACCCAGGCGCAACACATTATTAATGTGAGAGATGCGCTTCTTTTTCGAGCTTGAGCGTACCTTTGTTTTGAAATCTTCAACCAACTATCCGAACCTCCTCAGCGAGTTCAATATCAAACTTTTGCTTCACCTCGTATCTTATCATATCCATCAGGTGGATAATATCCGCAGGTGTTGCATTGCCCTCGTTGATAATATAGTTTGCATGAATCTCGGAAATTTTGGCTCCGCCTATTCTAACACCTTTCAGGCCTGCTTTGTCGATAAGCCTCCCGGCCGAAGTGCCGGATGGATTTTTGAAAATGCACCCGCAACTGTAGCCACCGGGTTGATGCATTCTTTTTAGCAGGTATGATTGAATGGATTTTCGTACTGCAGTCTCAGACTCTTTTTTCAATTGAAAACGCGCTTCACAAATGACAGTTCTGTCAGGAATGCCACCTGTTCGATAGCCGAAGGGGATTTTATCAGCGCTGAGTGTGTGGATCCCATGCTTGTCCGCAAGTTTTACCTGATCCACTTTATTCAGGATTCCCCGATCTTTTGTGCCGGCGTTCATTGTAATGGAGCCGCCCAGAAGCCCCGGGATGCCTGCCATGAACTCGATGCCCGAAAGGCCGTTTTTCTCACAGAAAGCAAGAATCTTGCTGATCCCGGTGGCGGCGCCAACCGAGATTGTTTCATTATCTTCAAGTTTGATATATTCAAATGCTGCGCCCAGAGTGATAACCGGCGTTTCAAGTCTGTTTTGGCTGAAGATCATATTCGTTCCACTGCCGATAACCAGAAAATCGTTAAAACGTTTCAAAAGCCTAAACAGTTCCTCAATTGATTCAACCTCATAGAGCTTCGTGATGATTCCTCCGCAGTGCATAGAGGTGATTGAACCCCCCGCAATATCTGAAAATTCTTTCACTTAAGCATCTCCAGGAGCCGCAGGCCCTGTCTCCATATGTCTCCGGCCCCGAGGAAGACTACGAGATCATCATCTCGCAAATCTTTCAGAAGTTCTTCCGGGATCTGATTTTTATCTTCCACATAACTGACATGCCGGTAACTATGATTTTTGACACTTTCAAACAGTGCCCTGCCTGATATCCCATCGATCGGTTTCTCACTGGCAGGATAAATTTCGGTGATGTATAAACAACCTGCATCATAGAATGCATGCACGAAGTCATCGAAAAGATCCCTGGTGCGCGAATAGCGATGGGGCTGAAAAACTGCAATAAGCCTGCGATTGGGGAAACCGTGTTTGATGGCACCCAGGGTCATTTTAATTTCAGTAGGGTGATGGCCGTAGTCATCCATTACCAGAATTTTCTTTTCTTCACCGCGTATATGAAACCTGCGTTGTACCCCTCGGAATGACTCCAGCCCCTGTTTGATGACCTCAAAATTAACGCCCAGTTCCATGGCGGTACCGATGGTGGCCAGCGAATTAAGACAATTGTGGATCCCGGGAACAGATAGCTTGATATCGCCCAGATATTCACCGTTGCGGTGTGCCTTGAACATGGAATGCATTTTGTTGAAGACCGGGTTTGTATAGCGATACAGGGCCTGGGTATGAGATCCATAGGTGATAACCTTACGCTCGAGTCTGGGCAGGATTTGCTGGATATTGGCATCATCCAGACAAACCATGTTGAAACCATAGAACGGGACCTTGTTGAGAAATTGTACATAGGTATCAAGGACATCATCTATGTCATGATAGCAGTCCATATGTTCTCTTTCGATATTGGTTGCCACTGCCACGATCGGGGCCAGTTTTAGGAATGACCGGTCGCTCTCGTCCGCCTCGGCCACAAGCAGGTCGCCGTCTCCCAGGCGTGCATTTGATTCGAACATGTCAAGCTTGCCACCGATAATTGCCGTGGGATCCAGACCGGCCTTTGCCAGTACGGTTGCCAGCATGGATGTGGTCGTGGTTTTTCCATGGGTACCGGCAATTGCGATTGAGTATTTCATACGCATGATTTCGGCCAGCATCTCGGCTCGGGGTATAACCGGCAGGCCAAGATCTCTGGCTTCGATACATTCCACATTGTCGAGTCCGACTGCAGAGGAATAGACAAGCACCTGGGCATTACCGATGTTCTCTGCGCTGTGTCCGATGAGGATGGTGGCCCCGAGATGCCGCAATCTCTCAACGGTGTCTGACTCTTGAATATCAGATCCGGTGATCTTAAAGCCCAGGTTCAGCAAGAGCTCGGCAATGCCGCTCATGCCTATTCCACCGATGCCCACAAAATGAATTCTGGATATGCCTTTAAACAACACGTATCTCCTGCACAATCTTTTCTGCACCATCACCGAGATGGAGCTGTTTCATGCTCATAGATGCCCGGCTGAGCCCTTCTGAGTCCTGAAACCTGGTTTTAATTTCCAGGGCCAGGCGTTGGGCAGTCAGCTGTCTGTCGGGGATGATCCAGCCACCCCCCTGCCGGCTTGCAAACAAAGCATTGTGCATCTGATGGTCCTGGGTGGCATACGGATAGGGCACAAGGATTGCGGGTATCCCCAGGCGTGACAGTTCGGCAAGGCTGAGTCCTCCGGCCCTGCTTATCACAAGACGGGCTTTGTTATATACGCAGGCCATATCATCGATAAAATCATATACTTCAACATTCAGCCCCAGTTCCTGATAGTCTTTCTTGACCCAGGCGTAATCTGCGCTGCCCGTTTGATGGATAACTTTTAGATCAAGGCCCTGCTGCCCACACAAGCTGAGCGCTTTTACGGCTGCTTTATTGATGCTTCTTGCTCCCTGGCTACCGCCCATGATGATCAGTTGATCTCCTCTCTTAGATGCTTTCAGTTCGGTAAGCTGTTTTCTCAAAGGGTTTCCTGTCAGCAGAGTGTTATGTGCACTTAATAGCCTTTTGGGATCAGGGAAGGCAAGAAAAACTTTGTCAACCATTTTGGCAAGAATCGTATTGGTAAGACCGGGGATGCTGTTCTGTTCATGGATGGCACAGCGTATTCCCAAAACTTTTCCGGCCAGCACCACCATCCCGGTAATGTATCCTCCCGTACCAATGACCCAGTCCGGGGAAAAATTACGGATGATCTTGAGAGCCTTGAGGAAAGTGGTCGTGTTGATCAACAGAGATTTGGGTACATTCTTGATCGACTGGCCATGAAGGCCCATTGCCTTTAAACCCATAAAATCCACGCCATATTGTCGTGTAATTTTCTCTTCCATTCCTCGATTGGTGCCGATAAAGAGGATTTTATCCTGGGAAGAGTATTTTTGAATCGCCTGGACTATTGCTATGGCCGGCATGATATGGCCTCCGGTTCCTCCTGCCGTCACGATGTACTTCATAATCTGGCCCTCCTTGATACAGACAGGATGAGTCCGGAGATGAACATGGTAGTCAATAATGTTGATCCGCCATAGCTGAAAAACGGCAAGGCAATACCGGTGGTGGGCAGAACCGACATGGCGACACCCATGTTTATGATGGCTTGAAGGCCTACCAGGCTTACCGATGATACAACCAGGAAAAAGCCGAATTTGTCATTGGTCGCCAGTGCGATTTTAAACCCGCGCCAAACCCAGATTCCAAAAAGCGTGATAACTGCGAGAACACCGAGAAAACCGAGTTCTTCACCCACAACCGATAGAATAAAGTCGGTATGCGGTGCAGGCAGGAAGAAGAGTTTCTGGGCACCTTCTCCGAGCCCGGAACCGGAGATGCCTCCCTTGGCAAAGGCCACCAGGGATTGGATGATCTGATAGCCGATACCCTGCATGTCATCCCAGGGATTTATAAATGCCAGAAGTCGGTTGCGCCGGTATGGTTCAAGCACCATCAGGCCCGTGCCTACCGGGACAACTGAAAGGATTACCAGGGCAAGGTGTTTCCAGCGCATGCCGGCGATGAAGAGCACCAGTATGGACCAGAGCCCGATGGTAGCGGCTGTGCCGAAATCCGGCTCGACAAATATCAGCAGGGCCATACACCCGGTTATGATAAGAACAGGCAATACCACGGACGAAAACTCATTGATTAATTTAGGTTTTTTTGCCAGGAATTGCGCCAGAAAGAGAATTAGGGCAATTTTGGCCAGCTCTGAAGCCTGAAAACTGAAATGCGCAATTTTGATCCAGCGCCTGGCATGTCCGCCATTGATGCCGATTCCGGGTACAAAACACAGGCATAGAGCCAGGATACTCCCCAGCATTGCAAGGTAAACCAGCGGCCTTGAACTGAAGTGGCGGTAGTCGATACACATAACGCCCAGCATTACACACATGCCGAGCACGACATGTAGGAGGTGTTTCTGCGTTATCAGGATTCCGCTTTTATAGAGTTCTTTTGAGAGGAAGAAGCTCGATGAATAGACCATGACCGTGCCAATCACAAGTAGAACGAGAGTGACCAGCAAAAAGATAATATCAAAGTCTATTTCTTGCTCTTCTTGATTTTGCTTACGCATTCCTGAAAAACCTCTCCTCTGTGTGCATAGCTTGAAAACATGTCGAAGCTGGCACATCCGGGACTCAAAAGCACCGTTTCACCCGCCACGGCACTGGCACAGGCCAGCTTGACCGCATGGCACATATCATCCGCTTCCTCTATATCAACAATACCATTGATATCATGATGAATCCTGTTGCTTGCCTCCCCCAGGAGGATCGCTTTTTTAATCTTTGATTGGAATACCCGGGCCAGTGCCTTGAAATCGCCCCCCTTGTCCTTACCTCCCAGGATCAGGATTACAGGGCTATTCAGACCTGCCAGAGCCTTTTCAACGGCCCCGACGTTGGTGGCTTTTGAGTCGTCGACAAAAGCAACCCCGTCAATTGTGCCGAAGTGTTCAAAGCGGTGATGAATGGTCTTGAATTCGGATAGGACTTTTTCCATTATGACGTTTTCCACCTCGAGGAATCGGGCTACCAGACAAGCGGCCAACATGTCTTCCACAATCCCGCTTCCGAACGTATCAAGACTGGGCAGAGATGGTCCTTCTCCTTCGATAGAACCATGGAAAAAAACCTTCCCTCCTGATATGGATGCCCCTGTTTGTCCGGAAATGCCCATTGAGGAAAACCCAGCAATGCGGGCCTTGGTTTTCAAATCTCTGAGCAGAGGATCATCATTATGTACAATCGCGATATCCTTATCTGAGAGATTTTCAAAAATACGCAATTTGTAATAGGTGTATTCATCCATATCGCGATAGCGGTCAAGATGATCAGGGCTGATGTTCATACACACGGCAATGTGGGGATGGAAATGCTCGATCCATTCAAGCTGGAATGAACTGATTTCAACCACCACTATTTCAGGATCATCCTGAACAAGAGAAATAAGCGGCGGGGAAATATTTCCGCCAAGCCCCACATTCAGTCCTGCTGCCTTGAGAATTCGAGATACTAACGTGGCGGTTGTAGTCTTCCCATTTGTTCCGGTAACCGCGATGATGTCGCCGCTGAGGAACCCCGCGGCAATCTCAATTTCCGAAAGTATTTTTTTGGCATGGGCGAACATGGGATGGTTTTTCGGTATTCCCGGGCTTGGTATCACCAGTTCAGCCCAGGCAAGATCCTGTTGTTCAAGAAGTTTTGTCTCAATACCATCTATTTTTTTGGGAGCGACTTCGTCAACGAGCCTGACATCATGACCCTGCCTGATCAGTTCTTTGGCTGTTGCAATACCTGTTTCGCCTGTGCCCCAGATTGCCACGCGCAAATTTTTATCTCCTTATAGTTCCCGCTGTATCTGCCGGATAACTCCGGCAA
>JAFGIF010000302.1 GCA_016929755.1 Deltaproteobacteria bacterium
CCGGCATCGCCGCCATTAGACCCGTCTCCGCCGGAGGTATCAATTATGCCGGTAGAAACCATGGTCCCGAAGCTTAAAATATCAACACAGCCGCCATAACCTCCATCGCCGTCGCAGATCCCGTCACCGCCGGAAGCATCAATAAGACCATCCAGGAAGCAGCCGTCGAATTCATAAATACCAACATCACCGGCATCACCACCGCGATCATCCTGAACATCCGCATCTACCCCGGCCGTCAAGATCACACCATTGGGTCCGAGCACGAAATGGGCTATATGGTATAGCCCGTGTGGGTCATATGTATGTTGTATCCACAACGAGCCTCGATCCTCCGGATAGTAAGAATCCGGCATATAGGCCGATGCAAGCGGTGCTGTAACTACCGTGCCCTGAATGATTACATCATACGTAAAAACCAATGCTGCCGTATCCTGCCCTGTCGTAACATCATCGTCTTCATCAATATCATTAGAGTCATAGTTCAGACCAAATACAAGAACTCCACCGGGCATAACTTTCAGGCCGGTTACAACGATCTCGTTGTCGTCACCCGAACCCAAATAATTGTCTCCATCAGAAATATACAGATTCGGGTCTCCTGAAAGCATGTAGAGCAAACCGTCAGGCCCGCCGCTGTCCGGGTCAACAACAACTGTTTGTGCGCCTGTGATTACCAGGGGATACGGACCAAGGCTTTCTTCAATAGGATACATTGGCACCACAAAATCTGCATCCACAGTCCCTGACTTCAAAAAGCTGACATCCTCACAGGCACTTACTTCAATACTGCCTGCCAATCCTCCGCCACCTAGGGTACTGGCACCACCCATGGCGGAAATCGTGTAGCTGCCGGTAATCTCAATCGGCGGCTCCACGGGTGGCTCTTCCGGTGGTTCCTCTTCCGGAGGCGTAGTATCATCACCGTCTTCCTGCTGCGCTACTTGACTTTGTGATGATTTAGCCCCATCGCTGCTGCTGCTTGAATTACATCCGTAAAGGAAAAGCCCAAGCAACAAAATACACATGAAAATTAAACACCTGTTCTTCATCCTCACATCCTCCTTCTCTAAGATATTTGAATCTCCTCATTAATCTTGATGCCAAAATACTAGACGAACAAACATGGTATTCAGGGAAGAAAATCACAGTGTTTGGAATGCATAGAAAAAAAGAATACAGTCTCTGGTTGGCCCGACAAAGCTGATGCAGATTGCATGCAACTATCTAAATAAAATCAGTATCAAAGAATAATAAAAGCAGAACCGTCAAAGTCAGATTGTCCGGATCCTAAATGAAAAAAACTGCGTAACTTTTTTTAATTAAATCATGTATTCTTGTGGTTTGTATAATATACATGATTCAGAAAACATCATTGGTGTTTTTTTATTGCAGGCATTGCTGGATAACGCACGTCCCGTAGACGTGGTTTTCGAAATCAAACTGAAAAGGGTACTATTTTCTTAAACAAGCTTCATGGTTGCCGACTCTCAGGGAACGAGGGTATCACTGGCCCAGTTTTCTTTCTCCCATTGATTGTCGGCACCATCATCAAAACTCGCATCTGATCCGTTCAGGGTCACATCCACCGCAGCATCCGACCAGGTGATGGTCAGGTTGCCTCCAACCCAGTCTTGAGATGAATTCAAAGTGACACTGCCCTGTATGTCATATTGTTCATCATCTAAATCGACTATACCGTCGACTGACAATGAGGTACTGCTGCCTTTATTGTAGTCGAAACCTGAATAGTCATAATCATGTGATTTCACGCTGAACGAACCGTCGAGGGTATAGTCCGGGTAAGAACCCGAGTTGTCCTTGCTCACCGACCAACCGGAATAGCTGGCCGAAGTGTAGCTTTTATTGCTGTAGGTAATCGTCAATGAAGGCACATCAATATCAAGCGTTTCAAAATCGACATCATCAGGCTGCGGATCAACTATAAGCGCAAGGGTGGTTCCATCTACCGTACCTTCCAGATTGATATATCCTGAATATGTCCTGGTTGAATTCAAATAGTCACTCAAGGTTATATTCGCTGCAACATCAACCACAGGAAGGTTGTCGATACCGTACGTTATGATTCCGCTCATCCCTTCAGGCACAACAAGACCTTCGGGAGGATCGGACAGATCGATTGCCTCGGGAGCTTCACCACCGATAATTTCATCGAGATTGTCAAGTATGTACTGGGCGGCAACATCTTTTAAATCATCGACCACGTCTTCCAAATCTTCAATCATAATGGCATTGAGATCTTCGTCGGGATTGATACCTGCATACGCAACGAACAATGCTTTTTCAAACTCGGTCTGCTCCACTGATATGGAATCATCTCCGCAGGCATATACAATGAGGCCTGCTGCCAGGATAAAAAGTACTATCACTCTATTACTAAAAACTTTATTCACGCTTATTCCAACCCCAGAGTAAAGAGTTTTGTTGATATGCATGGAATTTATACTATACTATAAATGTATGTCTATCAAGCAGTGGATCAGCAGATTACCGGTGTATCGGGATTTTTTCGGTGCCGTTAGATGGTATACCCATATGCTCAACAATCCTTCACCTTTCAAACGCAGCCTCAGCCTGGCAATCCTTGTCCTGATCGTCTTTGTCGCCATGCTCGGACTGTTCAACATGATAGACCCCTACCCGCTCAAAGACTGGGTTTATCTACGCCTTACACTTGCCGATCTCGGGATCTGGGGAGTAATCGTTTTCCTGGTCATGACCGCGGTATTACCGCTTTTTTCACCCCTGACCCTCATGATCGTCACCGGATCTGCAGCTTATGGTCCGTTGTTGGGCTTGATGCTTTCATATATCGGGGTGCTGCTCAATGCCAATCTGGCCTTTTTTCTGATCAAGGCCCTTTCCATTGACAAGGCATGGGGCAACGATAAACAAACACAGAAAATACAAGCGGCAATCCGAAAAAATGGATATATCATCGTGCTTGTGCTCCAGCTGATCACGATCATCCCGTTTATGCTGATCAACTCAGCAGCTGCTGCTGCCGGTGTACGCTGGAAAGAATTCATGAAAGCAACCAGCCTCGGCATTTTACCGTGTGTGGTATTCTATTCCCTGCTCGGCGACAGGCTTGTCACCCAACTGGTTTCGCCCCGAATCTATTTTGCTTTGATAAGCGTGCTCGTACTGTTTCTCATTCTGATAGGCATCAGTAAAAAAGACATCCATCTCGGCCGCAAATCCATCCCGTAGATGAGCGATAAACTGCTCTAGACTGAAGTCCGGCCACAGTTCCAATACCCCAACCTGCCGGGAAAGAAATCCGGGACCGAATACCTGCCGGGCCAACTTTTGATCAGTTCTCAGCGGAATGACTCCCTGCTGCAGCAAGCAACCCTTACGACGTAACTGCGCTGCCCCCATGATTTTCCTGCCGTCAACAGTTAATTCTTGGGGCGCACTGCGGGCAAAGCAGATCTCAGAAAACTTATAGGGTTGATCTTCGAATATCGCATCAAGCCCGCATCGGTTGAAAGCATAGGCAAAAGGCTTTGTTAAAAGTGCATATGATTCCATTAACCCTTTGTCTGGTAATTTTTTCTCCGATACAGAAATACTGAATGTAATGTCATCTACATGCAGAACAGCCCCTCCACCGGTGGGCCTTTGTGCTATTGGAATCTCAAGTTCATTATTATATGGTTGAAATGATTTCTGATGAAATCCGATCGTAACTGCCGGCTGTTGCCAGTTGTATATACGTAGATATCCGTCCGAAGAACCGCAAATTATCTCCTGGAAGAGCTCTGTGTCCCTGTGCATGTTATATTCCGGCTCACAGCGACCATCCAGGAGAAACTGCCATTTTCTCATAGTTCTTCGATTATAAAGAGTGGATCCCCATAGCCTACCTTTTCACCGTCCTGCTTCAAAATAGCCGTTACAATCCCGTCCACATGCGCTTCGATTTCATTCATAAGTTTCATGGCTTCTATCACACAAAGGGTTTGCCCTTTTGTCACCCTGTCACCAACCTGAACAAATGGTTGGGTTTCCGATGATGCAGAGCGGTAAAATGTTCCGACCAGAGGAGATGTTACTGTTACGGTCGGTTTTTCTTTGGTAAAATCCTTACTTGGGTGGGCAATATCATTTCTTGAGGTGATGCCAATTTTTGCATTTGAGTTTCTAACGATACGGACCGAATCAGGAGTCCATTCCAGTTCCACCACATCACTATCCTTGATCAGATCGAGTAGATCCTTGACGATTTTCACATTCATCTAGTTCACCCTCTCCATATATTCTCCTGTTCTGGTATCGACCTTGACAACTTCCCCTTCGCCTACAAAAAGAGGAACTTGTATCGTGACGCCGGTTTCAAGTGTGGCTGGTTTTGATCCGCCCGCCGCCGTATTGCCTTTAACACCCGGAGAAGTCTCGGTAATGCGCAATTCAAGAAACATTGGCAGTTCGATACCGATCGGTATTTTGTTGTGAAACAGGATCTTCATCTCCACGTTTTCTTTTAAATATCCCAGAGCGTCTCCGATCTGATTTTCACTCAGGAACATCTGTTCATATGTTTCATTATCCATAAACCAGTAACCGGAATCATCTTTGTATAGAAATGACATTGTTTTTTCCTCCAGATCCGGAACATCGACCTTTTCACCTGATCTGAAAGTCTTTTCCAGCACATTACCACTTGTTAAGCTCTTCAGTTTTGTGCGTACAAAAGCGCCCCCTTTTCCTGGTTTAACATGCTGGGATTCAACCATAATATATGGCTCTCCTGATATCTCAATTTTCAAACCCTTGCGAAACTCTGCGGTTGAATACTGCATTAAATCTCCCTAGTTGATAATTTTTATCGCACCTTTATCAAGATTTGTGATGAACTGGCAAGAATTATCTGTAATCAGTAACGAATCTTCCAACCGGATACCGAATTTCGAAGGAATATATATACCGGGCTCAATGGTAATCACCATGCCTTCCTCCAGGATATCGTCTGACCTGGCCGACACCGCGGGGCTTTCATGCACCTCCATTCCAACCCCATGCCCCAGTCCGTGACCGAAATAGGCCCCGTAGCCCTTTTCTTTGATAAAACCCCTGGCCAGATTATCGATCTCCGATGCCTTTTTACCGGCGGATATACCTCTAATTGCGCGTTGCTGAGCTTCACTGACAATCTGATAAACATTTACAAATTCTTGGGGTGGCTTACCGCTGTAGACAGTAATTGTCTGGTCGGAACAATAGTCTTGGTAAATACAACCAAAATCAATAACAATTGATTCATCACAACCAATTATTTTACCGGATGATACGCCATGCGGCATTGCGGATCTGGGACCGGAGGCAACAATCAGTTCAAAGGAAACAGCGCTGGCTCCACGTTTGCGCATACCCCACTCAAGCTCAAAGGCTATGTCGTTCTCCGTACGTCCGACAATACCGTTTTGCAATACAGTATCAAGGGCCTCTTCAGATATCAGGGCTGCCTTTCGCATTATATCAATTTCATGTGAATCTTTAACGACTCGCAGATCTTTCAATTGACGCCCGATAGGTGTCATTTCGATTCCACTGAACATATCCTTTATTTTAATGTATGTATCCACATCCATCATGTTTGATTCAATACCCAGAGTTTCAATACCGAGATTGTGGATGTGATCATAAACATCTTCCCATTTTTCTGATACCTGAATGACACTAACACCATTAGTTTCTTCAATGGCCTGCGTAACATAGCGGGAATCAACATATAGAAATGCATCGGCAGCAGTGAGCAGCATAATTGCTTCAGTGCCGCTGAATCGGCACAGGTAGCGTATGGTGTGTTTATGGACAAAAACAACAGCATCAAGCCCTTTGAGGTGGTTTCTAGCCCTATTCAGTCGCTTTTCCATAAAGTTCTTTTAACGCCTCAAGCCCGAGCACATAACCCACAGGACCCAGGCCTGATATTGTCCCAATTGCGATATCAGAAAAAAGGCTCTTCTGTCTGAAAGAGTCCCTCTTGGCTACGTTACTGATGTGAACTTCAACAAAGGGGATCTTTACACACAGCAGGGCATCCCGAATCGCAACCGATGTATGGGTGTATCCTGCCGGATTGATAACGATGCCCTCAACTTTGTTGTTAACAGCTGAGTGAATCTTATCAATGATCTCGCCTTCTTTATTTGACTGAAAAAACTCAATATCAATTCCTGTCTGCCCGGCTCTGCGTCTTACCAGCGACTCGATGTCATCCAGAGTTGCACCACCGTAAATCCCAACCTCCCTGCGGCCCAGCATATTCAAGTTCGGACCATTTATGACCATCACCTTCATTCACACACCCTCTCCAGCCACTGTTCCAGTGTTCTTTCAATGAATATATTCTGTGTTTCCAAAGCAATATCCCTGATATTTGCTTCTGGTGAATCTTTCAGCAGATTTGCATAAATATCCAGAGCCTGTTCAAGGTGACCCTGCTGTGCATAGAGCTGGGCCAGTTCTTTGGATGGCATACTTATCATGTCTGCAACATCTTGGGGGGCTTGAATTACATCGTAGGCTTCATCATCATCCGGATAAAAGACAAGGTAGCGCTGAATACACTGCTTGGCAGCATCCATGTCACCCTTTTGCTGATATATTTTACCCATAAAAAATAAACTTTTTACAAGTTCCTGAGCCTCAACAGAAATTTTATTCAAAACACGCAGGGCTTCGTCATACCTGCCTAGTCTGTAGAGTGAAATTCCCAGCATCAGTCTGTCTTCTGAGGAAATCAGATTGTCTGAAGTATTGACAATCTCCAAATATTTTTGATCATGAAATGCCTGTTTGATGTTCATGTACAAACCTTTTATAGAACCCTATGACATCGGAAATAAATAGTTTTCTTACGGTAGCATCACCTATGGCAGGTGTCAATACAAAGTCAATTGCCATTGTTTGAGCCTTTTTATCAACCTTGAGCCCGTCAAGGATCTTATCTGATTGGGGAAATTGAAATTCATTTGGAACAATCCGGCTCTTTTTTATCAATTTAAATATCCTGCTCATTTCACTTCTTTTTAGCATACCAATATCATGAGAAAGCCAAGTAGAAAACAGCATGCCTATTGCCACGGCCTGACCATGCGGAATCATAAATTTTTGGACTTTTTCAATAGCATGCCCAAGACTGTGTCCGAAGTTAAGAATGCGACGCATTCCTGTTTCTTTCTCATCCTGAGCGACCACATATGACTTGTCTCTACAGCACATACGAACTACATCTTCATAATCATACGACTCCCGGCCTTCGAGATAATAAAAAAGATTCTCATCCATAATAACTGCATATTTTATTACCTCTGCCAGGGCGCTTTTTACATGTGTTGCATGAAGAGTGTCCAGGAAAGCAGTGTCACTCAGTACAAACGCCGGTTGATGGAATGTTCCGACCAGATTCTTGCCCTGGATATGATTTATGGCTGTTTTTCCTCCGATACTCGCATCAACCTGGGCTAAAAGCGTTGTCGGGACCTGAATTACCGGAATTCCGCGCATAAAGATACTGGCGGCAAAGCCTGACAGATCGCCTGTTACTCCCCCTCCCAAAGCAAGGCAGGCCCATGCGTGGTTTACATTCCGGGATAGCATTTCATCCAGTACACAACCGAGAAAGGCGTGTGTTTTTGATTCTTCACCCGGGGGGATCAGCATGATGTGGTGTTTGACACCACCCAGAACGCCTTGGATATGATCAGAATACATCCTTTTCACATTCTCATCACACAGAACAAATAACCCTTCAGGGTTTAAGTGCCTGTGCATAATTCCAGGCAAATCATTGAATATTCCTTTACCCACATATACGGGGTACGGGTTGTCAGCAAGTGCAACAGGAATCGGCATTGATAATTTCCGAATCGTATACTCTAGCTCCCTGGCAAGTTCTTCGATACTTTTGCATTGTGTATTGATAATGTAATCAGAGTCTTCGTATGCATTTTTTCTGCTCTCGAAGAGTTCACGCGCACAATTATCCCACAACGGCCTGCCCTGCGCGTCCGGAATCCTTGCCTGTAATGTTTCGAAACTTGCCTGAAGATAAAAGACAAAACCCGCGGCTTTCATCAATGACCTGTTTATTGGATCGACTGGCAAACCCCCACCGGTAGCCACAACGCATTCTTCACCATGTCGTATGATTTTCTTCAGAGCATCCTGCTCCAGAAAACGGAAGGCTTTCTCCCCGGCAGAACTGAAAATCTCAGAAATCTTTGTTCCGGCATTACAACTGATATTCTCGTCCA
>JAFGIF010000303.1 GCA_016929755.1 Deltaproteobacteria bacterium
AGCGTCAAGGCAATGAAACCGGATGATCTGGAACGTGTGGGAGCCAAAATAATCCTTGCCAACACATATCATCTTCATCTGCGGCCCGGAGATGGTATTATTTCCCAGATGGGAGGCCTGCACAAATTTATGGCCTGGGATGGCCCGATACTTACCGACAGCGGGGGATACCAGGCATTCAGCCTGGCAAAACTGGTAAACATAACTGACGATGGTTTGCTGTTCGCCTCACACCTTGATGGAGCAAGGCATATGTTGACCCCTGAGAGCGCTGTTGGCATTCAAGAGAATTTAGATTCCGACATTATGATGTGTCTTGACGAATGCGTTGCTTATCCCAGCCCGCGGGATTACGTGGAAACATCTGTCAAAAGAACCAGCTTGTGGGCAAGGCGCTGCCTGGATGCCAGGTGTAATACCAACGCGCTCTTTGGAATCGTACAGGGCGGCGTATATCCTGATCTACGCAAAAAAAGCGCCCTGGAGATTGCGGCAATGCCCTTTGACGGAATCGCAATTGGCGGCCTTTCAGTAGGAGAGGGACATTCAATCATGATGGATACCCTGGATGAAACCATGCCGCATGTTTCCAAGGACCGGCCACGCTACCTTATGGGGGTTGGAACGCCGGTCGATATTGTAGAAGCGGTAGCAAGGGGTATCGATATGTTTGATTGCGTGCTGCCGACCCGCAATGCCAGAAACGGCATGCTTTTCACGAAACGGGGAAAGGTTTCATTAAAGCAGGCCCGGTATAAAGAAGATTCGCGCTCGCCAGATGAAAATTGCAGTTGTTACACCTGCCGGAATTTCAGCCTGGGCTATCTCAGACATCTGTTTATTTCAAGGGAAATACTTGGCTCAATTCTGAATACTCTGCACAATCTGCATTTCTATCTTGAATTAATGTCTGATATACGGCATTCCATAGAGGGACACTATTTTGAAGAATACAGAAAACAATTGAAGGAGAACTATAATGATTAGTATAGCACATGCAGCGGGGATTGGGGGAGATTCTATGGGGTTTATGATGAGTATTATGCCTTTGGTTCTGATTTTCGTGGTGTTTTACTTTCTTTTGATCATGCCTCAACAAAAAAAAGCCAAACAACATAAACAGATGCTCAGCAGTGTTCAAAAGGGAGATGATGTGGTTACCAACGGTGGTATTCATGGCAGGGTTGTCGGTGTTACCGATCAAGTCCTTACCCTTGATGTTGGTGAAAAAGTGAAAATAAAAATCTCCAGAGAATTTATCGCCTATAAAAAGGGTCCAGAAGAAATCAAAAAGTAGCTTCGGGGGTTGGTATGGATAGATTTAAGTTGAGTGGTTTACTCATATTACTTGTTATGATTATTGCGTTTCTTTTTGCCTTACCCACATTTGTTGGTGAAATGCCAGGCGGTTGGTTGGGTCCCAAGTCAAAAGTCAAATTAGGGTTGGATCTTCAGGGAGGCATGCATCTGATATTGAAGGTTGATACTATAAAGGCCGTTGAAAGCAGATTGAACAGCATTGCATCGGATCTTAAGGGTGAGATGATTCGCAAGCGGACCCACTATAACAAGATTGAACCGGTACCACCAAATGGGATACGGGTTACTTTGCGTGGAATTGAGGATCAGGAAAAACTCAGTGATCTTGTTCTGGGCGACTATCCGTTTCTCAGAGAAGGTCAAACGTCAACAATTGATGGTAACTTCTCCGCTGTGTATGAAATGTCAACGGAGGAAGTGCTCAAAATCAGAGATAATGCGGTTGCCCAGGCCCTTGAGACCATTCGGAATCGAATCGACCAGTTCGGGGTAAGCGAGCCTTCCATTCTGCCGCAGGGCAAGGAACGTATAATTATCCAGCTTCCCGGAATCAACGACCCGGAACGGGCAAAAAAGCTTATCGGAAAGACAGCCGTTCTCGAGTTCAAGCTGGTGGATGAAGAACATTCATTGCCGGATGCTCTTAAGGGAGATGTGCCCGGGGGCAGTTATATCGCGTACATGCGAGAAGGCTATAAGCCGATTCTTCTCAAGGAAAAGACAGGGTTGACCGGAGACCGTCTGGAAGATGCCAGGGTCAGGATATCCTCCAGAATGAATCAGCCCTATATTGCCATATCGTTTGACAAGGAGGGTGCCCGGTTGTTCGAGCGTATAACCAGTGAAAATGTCGGCAAGCGGCTGGCAATAATGCTCGACGGCAAGGTATACTCAGCTCCGGTTATCAGAGACTCTATCGCGGGCGGTAAGGCGATAATAGAAGGTCGTTTCACAGATGCCGAAGCCAGTGATCTGGCAACGATACTGCGGGCCGGATCACTGCCTGCTCCGGTTGAAATATTGGAAGAGCGCACGGTTGGTCCATCGCTTGGGAAAGATTCGATCAGCAAGGGTTTTATTTCAATGGTCGTAGGGGGGATAATCGTTATCATTTTCATGATATTCTACTATAAATTATCCGGGCTGCTGGCTGATCTGGCGCTTGTGTGCAACATAGTCTTTATCATGGGCATCCTGGCGCTTTTCAACGCGGTTCTGACCTTGCCCGGAATCGCCGGTATCGTGCTGACCATCGGCATGGCGGTCGATGCTAATGTGATTGTTTACGAAAGATTGAAAGAGGAAATCAGGCTGGGCAGAACTCCCAAAATGGCGGTCGAAGCTGGTTATAATAATGCGCTTTCCACGATTTTGGATGCCAATATTACCACGTTGATCGCAGCTCTTGTTCTGTTCCAGTTTGGTACCGGTCCAATACGTGGTTTTGCCGTGACACTGTCGATCGGGATAATAGCATCGCTGTTTACCGTGCTGGTCTTGTGCAGGTGGATCATGGAGTGGTTTATCAGGACCAAAAAAATCGAGCGGATCAGTATATAGGAGGTAGACATGGATCTCATTCGACCAGGAACACAGATAAGTTTTATGAAGTTCAGAAATCAGGGATTCACCATATCTATTATCCTGATAGTGGTCAGCCTGATCTCCATATTTTTTATTAGAGGACTGAATTACGGGATCGATTTTGCCGGAGGCACGGTAATTCAGGTCAAGTTTTCCAATCCGACTCAGACCGAACAGGTACGCACGGCATTGCAGCCATTGGGACAGGAGAAATCCCTGATTCAGAGTGTCGGCCCGGCGCAGGAAAACGAGTTTTTAATAAGAACCACTGCGAGTGAAGACTCTACGAAGAATTTAGCCGCCCAATTTGAAGAAGCCCTGCAGCAGACATTCGGAAAGGATGCGGTAGATATCAGGCGTGTAGATATGGTTGGTTCGGAAGTGAGCCAGGACTTAAAGCAGAAAGGATTTTTGTCGCTGTTTTACGCTGGGATCGGAATCCTGATCTATATCTGGTGGCGTTTCGAACTCAAATTTTCATTCGGAGCGATACTGGCACTGCTTCATGATGTAATTATCACGGTCGGGGTTTTTTCCCTGACCGGAAAAGAAATAAGCCTGCCGGTGGTTGCCGCGCTACTCACTATTGTCGGTTATTCCCTCAATGATACGATCGTAGTCTTCGACCGTATCAGGGAAAACATGAAGAAGAAGAGCTCTCAGGAACTTGCCGGCCTGTTGAATACCAGCATCAGTCAGACCCTGAGCCGTACCCTGCTCACTTCGTTAACTACCTTTTTGGTGGTATTTTTCCTGTATATGCTCGGCGGAAGTGTTATCCATAATTTTGCCTTTGCCATGATGGTAGGTGTTATTGTCGGTACCTATTCATCAGTCTTCATCGCCAGCCCTGTTCTTCTGGTTCTGAATCGGGAGAAAAGTTAGATCAGATCGGGGGGCAATTTTTGCCCCCCATTCAGCTTGGATCGATTATTCTTTGCCTGTTGGGCGTATCAATTGGAAAGCATGAACATACTAGCAAGAGAAATTTATTTTCCTGTATAAATGTTGATTTTAAAGGTGTCTGGTTTAAATAATATTCTGATCATCATCCGTATTGACATGTTTTTGTAAGGTTTGGCGATTTTAAAGATAAATCTTATTTAATGAATGAAATAGCCAGAAGTCTATCTCCATCTTTTTGATATCCTATGTGTTTTCTACAATTGTTTAATTGGTTATCAAAACAGCGGATCGTACGTCCTGAACCTACCAGATACATTTTTTTGATATAAGATTAGTTCCGTAGCCTTGCTTACGAAAATGTAATTGAGATTACCTTTTTGAAAGATCATTTGCTATCGCTCTTTGATAACTCTCCAGAATCATGAATTAATCAAGCTGGCACAAGAATTGATAACTTGACCTGCATGAGTATTATAAATATGGCGAAAGCAATTCTTACCGTTCTCCTTTTTTCAATACTACTTTTGGCAGCAACATTAGCGCATGGATCTGTGGTAAGGGTCGGTTGGATAGAAAACAGCGAATCTGATCTGGCCGGCTATAAAGTTTACTACGGCACAACGGCTAGGTCATACGTACAACCCTACGGACAAGGGCTGGATGTCGGCCTTGCAAACAGTGTCGAAATAAGCCTCGATAACGGAACAACCTATTATTTCGCCATTACGGCATATGATTTATCCAACAATGAGAGTTCCTATTCGAATGAGATAAGTATCTATATTCCGGAACAGGATCAGCCCGTACAGGATTCCGATAATGACGGAATTCCTGATAATGTTGAAGAATCGTGGGGCCTCAATCCTTTCGATCCGTACGATTCGCTTCTTGATTTCGATGGCGATGGGGTTGTTAATCTTGTGGAGTACATGGCCGGCACAAATCCGTCAGATTCACAAGACTACCCTGAAAATGATCAGGTGTTGAAGGATATCATTGCCGAAGAGGATGAAACAATTGATTTGTCCGGTATCAATCCGCAGGGAACGTATTTTATCGAGCCACTACTTGACGAGTATCCATTTCCGCAAAATAATATCCTGCAAGTCGGCACCACGGGAGCTTACCTCTATAATATCTACGACGAAGATCTGATATATCGACTGAGGGTTTCAGTGACTTCTCAAATGCTGGCAATGGACGAATTTGATCCGGGATACAGCATGTATCTTGAGGACCAAACCTTTGGTATCAGAATCGAGCTTGAAGCTGATGCCATGACAAGAGAAGTTCCCATTGGAATTGGTAGCAGTGTTGGTGATCCGTCCGGTGAATATTCCTCCATTGGTGATGAACAGGTCCTGATGGAGTTTGATATTGTACCTTATGGTCTGGTCCTTTCAAAACCGGCCGTGGTTTCTATCCCGGGTTTGGCAGCCCAAAACCCCTGCGTTCAAAGATATGATTCTGCGCTTGATGCCTGGGTTGAAGTAGAAGATGTAAGTGCTGACGCTGATGATGGATCGATCACTTTTACTACCCGGGTGCTGGGTCATTTCAAGGTGACTGACAATCCAGACAATGATGACACTCAAGCACGCGATACCGGCGGTGGTGGTGGCGGCGGATGTTTCATAAGTACTGCAGGAATTTGATAACGCTTGAGTTTCACAAACTCCTACGGTGATATTCTCATAGAAGAAATGATTTCCAAGACCCTTTTGTGAAGCAAGAGGTCGGGGTTTTAAAACCGGTTTATTATTTCTGTTCAGAGAATGGAATCTCGATTTCATAGACCCCGTATTCAAGGTTGGTCTTCATGGTGTAACCTGATTTACCAAAAACCTTTACCATCGGGGTATTTCTGCTCAGAACATCGGCGGTAAAACCTTTGATATTGGCTTCCTTGGCGATCCGGATAAGGTATCGTAGAAGATAGGTTCCGATACCGCGATTCTGATAGTTATTGCTGACTGTAAAGGCTACTTCAGCAAAGTTTGAGACAGGATCTCTGATGTAGCGGCCAACTGCTATGAGTTCTTCTTTGCTTTCGGGTTCTTCCTTCCCGATTATAGCGGCGATTGCCATTTTATCGGAATAGTCGATGGCAGCCAAGGGCATGGCAATTTTGTGTGAGAAGTTTTTGAGATTCTGGAAGAATCGGGTGTACATGTCCTGTTCAGGCAGTGAATAGATAAGATCCTGAATATTTCTTTCATCAGTGGATTTTACCGGCCGAAATTTTATCTCCTGTTTAAGCTTGTCTGTCCAGTATGATTCGTATTGTTTGGGATATATGACAGACGTCACAATCTGGTCTTTGTAGACATAGCCCTGTTCTTTAGCAGATTCCAGTAATTCATCGCGGAAATTCGGGTGGGCGATGTTGATCAGCGCCATGGCCCTGTCCCTGATCGATTTGCCATGGACGTAGGCTGCACCGTATTCTGTAACCACATAATGAATGTCGCCCCGGGTGACCACCACCCCGCTTCCCCTGTCTAAATAAGGCACGATGCGCGATTTTTTCCCGTTATCGGTGGTGGAGGGCAGGGTCATAATGGATTTTCCACGCCTGGATAAGGCAGACCCACGCACAAAGTCGACCTGTCCCCCGATGCCGCTGTAGAACTGGAAGCCAAGGGAGTCGGAGTTTACTTGACCGGTCAGGTCTACGGTCAGTGCTGAATTGATGGAAACCATTTTGTCATTCTGGGCAATGATGTAAGGATTGTTTATATACTTACAAGGATGGAATTCGAAGAGAGGATTGTCGTTTACGTAATCATACAGACGTTTATTTCCCATGGCAAAGCTTGCCAGAATTTTGCCGGGATGGAGGGTTTTTTTCTTACAAGTAATTACCCCTGCTTCTACAAGATCAATGATGCCATCGGAGAAGGCCTCGGTATGAACGCCTAAATCGCGCTTGTTCATCAAGTAGGGTAAAACCGAGTTCGGAAGTCTGCCCACACCGGTCTGAATAGTAGATTCGTTCTCGATGAGTTCAGCGATTATCTCGCCGATTTTCTCGGCAATTGATGTGGGTGCCTTGACTTGGAACTCCAATAAGGGTATGTCGCTTTCCACAAAGGCATCGATTTCGCTGACATGCATAAAACTGTCCCCAAGGGTTCTGGGCATGTTCGGATTGACTTCGGCTACCACATAATTAGCCACTTCAGCAGCGGTTTTAGTGATGTCTACTGATATTCCAAGGCTCACATATCCGTTTTTATCCGGGGGCGATACTGTTATCAACGCAACATCAAGGTGAATTCTTCCCCTGAGCATAAGCACGGGGATCTCTGATAAAAAAATTGGAGTATAGTCTGCCCGGCCTTCAGAAATGGCTTTTCTGGCATGGGCTCCGATGAAAAATGCGTTGTGCCGCAGATTTTCGTCAAATCGTTCATCGGCATATGGTGCGTCTCCAACATCAAGGAAGTGCAATACCTCTGTGTCTGCAAGGTTGGGGGCAATTTCAATCAGGGTTTTTACCAGAAGCTGTGGCTCCCCGCAGGCAGAACCCACAAAGACCCTGGAACCTCGCCTGATTTGCTTGAGCGCAGTCTTGGAATCCACCAGTCTGCTTTTATAGATGTCTTTCCAATTGAGTATCATGGGGCGTAATTTAAAAGTTTTAGACATGGTAAGTCAAGAACCAAAACCAAACTTTTTCCACAGTTAATGCGGAGTGGATTTCAAAGACAGAAATATAGAAATTCCATTTTTCCTTAACAGGAAAGAAAACCGAGGTGGTTAATTACTGGATAAGTATGAATTTGCCTGATATTGTGGCAATATTTATCGGGAGAGATTTAATTGAATGGGATTTTATTGAATATAAATGTAGTGATCGTAGTGCCGATTGGTTGTCGTATGCGAAAATAAGTGCTATTGCAAAAAACAGCAGGTATGTCTATAAGGCCAACTGGATGGAAAAGATTTTAATTCGGGGTGTTAACTGGGTTGGTGATGTTGTAATGACGACCCCTTTTTTCAAAGGGCTTAAAAAAGTATGGCCTGAAACTGAAATTTATGTATTGACCAGGCCGCATCTGAAAAGTCTGTATGCGAATGCCCCCCATATAGCAGGCATTGTCGAGATTGAAGAGAAAAGCCGATTATTTGGCTGGCCAAAGTGTCTAAGGCAAATACGTCAACTAGCACCTGAGTGTGCAATCTGTTTGCCGCATTCTATAAGTTCGGCCCTTTTTTTAACTTTGAGCGGCATTTCTCAAACATATGGAAGATCCTGTCATTATCGCTCAGTTTTATTTACTCATCCGGTTTATGGAACAATCGAAGACTACTCAGGTCACCAGGTGGATTTCTATCTCGAAATGCTCGAAGCAATCACCGGATCTTCCGATCGAGATGTTTTGCCGGAAATATACCTGTCTGAGGCAGATCTGAAGGAGGCCTCCGATATTATCAGGAATATGAAACTACCGCTTTTAGGTTTATGTACCACAGCTGCCTACGGACCTGCCAAACTATGGCCAAAAGAATATTTCATCGAAATCGCCAAGAGATTTATCAATGATACCGGAGGCTCTGTTTTGCTTTTTGGCTCGGCCTCTGATAGTCAATATACTGAAACGACAAAGAGTTCGATTGGGAAACATGCGTACAATCTGGCAGGCAGGACGAGTCTTCTGGTAAGCACGGCCATAATGCGAGCTTGTCAGGTGGTTGTAGCAAATGACTCCGGTCCGATGCATCTTGCTGCGGCATCGGGAACAAGAACTATTGGGATCTTCGGATCGACCGATCCGAAAAGAACAGCCCCACGGGGCAAGCAGGCATCGTATCTTTATAAGGCAAAAACATGCTCTCCATGTTATGAAAGAACGTGCAGGTATGAAATGTACGAGTGTCTAAGGTGCATATCTCCGGAAGAAGTATATGAACGAATTCAAATTTGATAAGGATGCCATGAAAATTTCCGCCTGCATGATTACCTATAATAATGCCCGGACCGTTGAAAAAGCATTGCAGAGTGTTTCTTCCTGGGCCGATGAGATAATTGTGGTAGATTCCTTCAGCACCGACAGCACTCCCGAAATTGCTAAGCGCTTTTCAACAAAATTTGAGCAAAGGGCCTGGCCCGGTTTCCGTGATCAGTATAACTACTGCATAGAACAGGCAAAGAATGAATGGGTGATCTTCCTTGATGCAGATGAGGAAGTTTCGCCCGAACTAGCTCA
>JAFGIF010000006.1 GCA_016929755.1 Deltaproteobacteria bacterium
GGGCAAGTCCAAAAAAGAGAACATCCAATTCACGGTAGAGGTAGCGAAAAGCGCAGATATTATGCGCAGCTACATCCTGCGGCGACTCTTCCAGCGCAATATCCAGTCGGTCATCCAGAAGAGGGTGAATTACAAAAAACCCTCTTCCTGAATATAGCCCGTTTTTTTGAGACAGGAAAGTATTTGTCCGACTTCACGCCCGGGACAAAGAGATATTTTTTTGCCTGCCCTATGGGCTCGAACTTTATCCATAACCCCCATTGATCAATAAGACTTGATCAAATATTACTTACATTCCGGAATGTTACCATACTGAATGACACATTCTGTTTGCACTTTAGGCCTTTTTATGACATATTTAACCAGGCATTAAGTACATTTCAGAATATATATTCTGAACAGGGGCAAGACATTTTTTTTGTTAGTTAGAATTTACAATTGGTTGGGTTGCATATCAAACTGCAATAACAACACATTATTATAGAAGGAGTCTTGTATGAAAACTCGCATTACCGAACTATTTGGCATCAAATACCCGATCGTACTTTCCGGCATGAGTTGGGTCAGTGTACCAGAGATGGTTGCAACTGTCTCCAATGCAGGCGGACTCGGAATTCTGGCAACCGGCCCGCTCGACGCCGATCAAACCCGGCAATCGGTTCGAAAAATCCGCTCGCTTACCGACAAACCATTCGGAGCAAATGCTTCTCTACTCTTTCCTGGAGCAGCAGAAAATGCCATGGTCCTCCTGGAAGAAAAAGTTCCGGTGATCAATTTTGCATTGGGCAAAGGCGACTGGATTGTCAAGGCGGCCCATGAATACGGGGGTAAGGTTGTTGCAACAGTTGTCAATCACCGGCATGCCAAACGGGCCCAGGACTACGGCACCGACTCCGTAATTGTTACCGGTCATGAAGCGGCGGCCCACGGGGAAAGCGGCACAACCTTCTGCCTGATTCCAAGTATTTCAGCCGCGCTCGACATTCCGGTCATTGCCGCCGGTGGTGTTGCCGATGGACGCGGATTGGCCGCTGCCCTGGCACTTGGTGCCGAGGGCGTCGCCATGGGAACCAGACTCATGGCAACGAAAGAAAGTCCACTGCACGATACGTATAAAAAATTATCAGTGGAAAAAGATCTTTACGACACCCTGTTCTCCGATCGCTTTGACGGCCTGTGGTGCCGTGTACTTGATACCAGCGCCGCCAGAAAGGCTGTCAAGGAAGGCTTAAATATAAAGAAGCTGCTGCAGGCCATTCCGAATTCGCGAGATATTGCGGCACAGATGCATATGCCATACCTGAAATTGTTCATCGGCGTGCTTGCTTCCGGCTGGAAAAACGCCCGGCAACTGGCATTCATGGCCAATGCTTTCAGAGCGATCCGCATCGCCACTGAAGATGGCGATATGGCTGAGGGCGTACTTCCGGTCGGCCAATGCACCGGCCTTTTGCAGGACATTCCTACCGTGGAAGAACTCTTCAAGAGGATCATTAAAGAAGCCGAAGATGTCCAGTTGGATCTTGCGCTGAAAATGGAGGCAAATGGCGCGGCAAAACCCCGCCCTGCCGCAAAAACCAAAACAGCCGGCACCAAGGCAGCCCCGAAGAAAACAAGGAGCAACCCAACACCAAAGAAAACTGCCAAGGCCTGATAAATCAGCGCACTGAAAACACAAAAAAGAGCGGCCTCATCCATTTTACCTGATGCCGCTCTTTTTTATACGCTGGTATATTTAGTGAAACAGGGCCTTGGCTTTATCCAGGTGTTTTACTGCATCCTCACACATGCTGTCCAATACTTCCCGACAACTCATGATCCCGTGAATATGCCCGATTGACTGCCCCACCATCAAGGGAGCATGATCGATGTTGCCGTTCTCCCAGGCCTCTTTGACCCGCTGGCCCGAAATGAGCGGAATCAATTCTTCAAATCCACCGCCGCGGCTTTCAAGCTCGAGAACTTCATAAATGACCTTGTTCTTCAGGCCCCTGCCCTGCAGTCCAAGGCTCTTACAGAACATGGTGGTTTCATGTTCCTGCCGATTGATGAGTTCCTGTTTTATATTATCGTGCACAACACATTCCCTGGTGGCAACGAAACGGCTGGCCATCATCACGCCCTGGGCACCCAGCGTCAGGGCCGCGGCCAATGAACGTCCGTCCGCAATGCCTCCAACGGTTACAACCGGGATGCTTACCGATTCGACAATCCTCGGGGTCAGCATCATGGTGGTAACATCATCATCGAGGGGATGACCGCCCTCTTCCCATCCGGCGGCATACACACCGTCGTAGCCGGCTTTCTCAGCATGTTTGGCATGACGCACGGATCCAACCTTGTGGAAAAGCTTGACCCCTGCTTTCTTGAGCTGTTCGAGTGCATCAACACCGATTCCCTTGTCGAGCGGTGTCCCGGAAACTTCTATACCGGCAACCTGCTCCTCGGCGCACACCCTGGCATACATGGCATGGTGCTCCGGCGTGATATGCACAGAAGGCAGAATCGTTATTCCCACCATAAATGGTTTATCCGTACTCTTGCGTACCTCGTGGATAGCACTGCGAAATTCATCTTCTGTTTCGTAATTCCCTGCAGTAAGGTTACCCATTCCACCTGCTTCTGAAATTGCAGCACACAAAGACGGCTTACTGAGCCACATCATGGCCCCACAGATAACCGGATACTGAATGCCAAACATCTGAGTGATGGCTGTCTTGATCATTAATTCCTCCTCGCTGAAATAGTATTTTATGCTAATAACTTATAGTTTAAAGTTAAACTTTTTATCTATGCAGGCCAAATTTAACGCACATTATAAACCTTGTCAACATCGTTAGATTCTTCTCACTGTTAAAATCAATACCAGCTCGATCTTGTCCTTTTAACATGCCTATGCTAGGGATAAGGTGAAAATTTCACCATGGAGGTATTGGATTGAAGTACAGGTTTTCACCGCATGATTACATCGTATTTGTTGTAAGTTATCTTTTTTTCTTTCTCTATATCGGACAGGTAAATAATGTGCTGCCGTTTCCACTTCCGGCTGAAATACCTTCCTGGACATACCTGGTTGTTGCTATTGTTTTCAACATCTGGGTTATCCCGATCCCGGGCATCCATCCTCGCAAGCCACCTGAAGTGGCGGAATATAAACCGGAAGAAATTGTAGAAAAAAAGCCTGTCAAACCAGCCTTGAAAGAGTTGGTGCCGACATCGAAAGAAAAACTGGAACAAGGCCTGTCCCAGACTCATAAGGGGTTCATCAACAGAATATCCGCTGTTCTCAAAGGCTCTCAGACTTTGGATGAAGCCATGCTCTCACAACTCGAGGAGACCCTCGTAGGCACCGATATCGGGGTAAAAACGGCTTATATGCTCTTTGAGCATGTGCAGAAACAGGCTTCATCCATTGACAGTCCCGATGCAGCCATGGGAATTATCCATTCCGAAATTACGCAGATTCTTGCGCACAGACAGATGCCGCTGACCATCCCTGCTGATATCAGGCCCTTTGTGATAATGGTGACAGGGGTTAACGGTTCCGGCAAAACCACGACCATTGCCAAGATTGCCCATCGCCTCAAAAATGATGGTTTGTCGGTAATAATCGCTTCGGGAGATACCTTCCGAGCGGCTGCGATCGAGCAGCTCGAACACTGGGCTAACAAGGTAGGGGCGGATTTTATCAAAGCCCATGAGGGGGCTGATCCGTCTTCAGTAGCTTTTGACGGTCTGCAGGCGGCCATTTCCAGAAAAATCGACGTGCTGATCATAGATACCGCAGGCAGACTGCACACCAGGGAAACCCTCATGGATGAGCTTAAAAAAACCAAGCGCGTTTTGGACAAGAAAATGCCGGGAGCTCCTCATGAAAACCTGCTGGTGCTCGATGCAACCATCGGCCAGAATGCCATAGAACAGACCCGTCAGTTCAACAATGCCATTGATGTAAGCGGGATTGCGCTTACAAAGCTCGATGGATCTTCCAAAGGTGGCGTAATTGTAGGCATTGCCAATGAGTTTGAAATCCCAATCCGTTTTATCGGAATTGGCGAGGGCATGGATGACCTGCAGACATTCGATGCACAGCAGTTTGTAGATGCCCTTTTCCTTGACAACTAAAACGGATTCTCTGATAGTAGACAGATGCTGAAAATTTCAAAAGAAAAGCTGGAAAATATTCTCGAGACCATGCGCACAAAAAAAGTCATGGTGCTCGGCGACCTTATGCTGGATGAATTCATAGAAGGCTCGGTCGAAAGAATTTCACCTGAAGCTCCGGTCCCGGTGGTTGAAGTTAATCAACAACCCTACTACAGGCTGGGTGGTTCCGGCAATGTCGCCAGAAATCTGGTAGGTCTCGGAGCGGAAGTTATCATCCTTTCCATCGTCGGGCATGACCAGCAGGCCCAAAAACTCAAAGAGCTGCTTGGTGAACACACTATCAACTCCGACTATATCCTGGCTGACGACCAGCGCGACACCATTGTAAAGACCCGTATCATTGCCAACAAACAACAGCTTGCCCGAATCGACCGCGAAAACAGAGCTTTGATCTCCGACGAACTTCGCAACAGACTGATTGCCGGAGTACGCCAAGTCATCGATGATGTCGATGCAATCATTATTTCCGATTATGGCAAGGGAATGGTGAGCAAGGAATTGATTGACGAGGTAGTGGCTATTGCCAGAAAACATGACATCCTGGTCAGTGTCGACCCCAAGGAACGCAATTTCCCCTATTACAATAATGTCAGCCTGATCACCCCAAATATTAAAGAGTTGAGCTTCGGCGCCGGCATCAAAATTGAAACTGAAAGCGACATGATAGCCGCTGCCAATAAAGTCAGAGAGATGTTTGGTTGCGACATGCTGCTGATCACCCGTGGCGAGCAGGGTATGAGCCTCTTTGAGAAAGACGGAAACCCCAGGCATATACCCACAGCAGCGATAGAGGTGTTTGATGTAACCGGTGCCGGAGACACGGTAATAGCCTGTTTTACCCTGGCCCATATTTCAGGCGCCGAGCCCATAGAGGCTGCCAGTCTCTCGAATGTGGCCGCCGGCTATGTTGTGGCCGTGCACGGCACAGCCTATGTACCATGGGAAGTGCTCAAAAAACGTAGCCTGGAGACAATCTGTGGGTGAGGTAACATCGCCACGGGATGTAATGCTGTTCAACAGTATACTCTATACCGGACTATCTCCCCTCGATCAGACTTTGTCTTCCCTGAAAAAAAAATACGGAGAAACAATCTACGAATCCGAGCCCCTGTCATTTACGTATACATCCTACTATGAACAGGAAATGGGCAGCCCTCTCTTCCGCATGATTATAGCGTTTTCCAGGCTTGCTCCACGTGATTCGCTTCCGGACATAAAACTGCATACCAATTCAATAGAAGACAGCCTGTCACATCAGGACAGGCGGACGGTCAACATAGATCCGGGTCTGCTGTCCAACGAAAATGTCTGTCTTGCAACCACAAAGCCCTACAGCCACCGAATCTACCTGCGAAAAGGCATATGGGCCGAAGTCACCCTTATGTACCGGGAAAAATCATACCGCAAGCTTGAATGGACCTACCCGGATTATGGTTCCGAAGAGCTGATACATATCTTCAACAAAATTCGTACACTGTACAGAGAGAGGTTACAATGTCAACAAGTATGACCGGCTTCGGCCAAGCAGAAGATGTTGGATTTCATGTGGAAATCAAAGGGGTAAATCACCGATACCGGGAAATACGGGTTAAGCTGCCCAGGGATCTTTCTCAGATGGAAATGCTGATCAGAGAAAATATCCATAAGGCAATATCGCGGGGCAAGATAGATATTACGATATCGAGAATCATGCGCGGGCCGGACCAGGCGTACATTGCCGTCAACTGGGATCTGGCACAGGCCGCATTTGAAACATTGCAGCAGATGGCACAGCGCTACGGTGGGGAGGTCGGGTTCAAGGATATCATTGAAATCCCCGGAGTACTGGCAGAGGATGTAAAAGATCTTGAGGAGCAATGGTCGCTCCTGCAACCTATAGTGGCTGCGGCAATAGAATCGTTCTGCGAGGCAAAACAAACCGAAGGCTCTCGCCTGGAAGAGGATATTCTTTCAAGAATCGAGTCCCTGCTTGAAATGATGAAAACCATGCAGGAACGCGCAGATGCACTGCCGCAGACTTATCGGGACAGGCTCGAGGCTAATCTGGAAACACTCCTAGCAGACAAAGCAGGTATGATTGATGAACTCAGGCTGGCGCAGGAAGTGGTAATCATGGCTGATAAATCTGATATCACGGAGGAACTGGTTCGTTTGAAAAGTCACCTGGAGACATTCGAAAAAGTGATACATGAATCTAAAAGCGCTGTTGGCAGACGTCTTGAGTTTATGTTACAAGAGATACACAGGGAAATCAATACCATCGGGTCTAAATCACAGGACACTACCCTAAGCCATCTCGTGATTGACGCGAAAACTGAGGTTGAGAAAATACGTGAGCAGATTCAAAACATTGAATAAGGTTGTGAGAAAGGAGTTTTACTATGGGCAAAAATGACGGCAGGCTTTTAAACATTGGCTTCAACAATGGAATTGTCGCATCCCGGATCATCGCAGTTGTTAATCCATCATCCGCACCGATGAAACGCTTGAGAGAAGAAGCTCGACAGAAAGGCCTGGTCATAGATGCTACCCAGGGAAGGAAGACTCGCTCCATTATTATCACCGACAGTTCGCATGTGGTCCTTTCGGCAATCCAGGCAGAGACCATTGCCAATCGGCTTAGCGGCGGAAATACTACCAAAGACGGAGATATGGACCTCAAGGAGTAAGGGTGAGGATATTCATATCCGGCCCTTCAGGGGTGGGCAAATCGACTCTAATCAAAGAAATACTTTCAAGACATAATACTATTGTATTATCCATATCATATACAACACGGCCACCCCGCCCCATCGAGAAGGCAGACATCGATTATTTTTTTGTCTCCAAAGAAACTTTTAAGGATATGCTCAAGCAAGATGCCTTTCTCGAGTGGGCCGAAGTCCATGGGCACCTTTATGGAACATCAGCGAGTTGGGTCGAGGCAAAAGAGAAAGAAGGCCTGCATGTACTTTTTGACATCGACGTGCAGGGAGTGAGTCAGGCCAAAGCCAAAGATTCTCCCGGCTGCTTTATCCTAATCGTACCACCAACCATGGAGGACCTCGCCAAACGCCTTAATACGCGCGGCACGGAAGATTCTGAAACCCTTGCTCTGCGCCTGAAAAACGCCACTAATGAGCTCAAAAACTGGGACATCTATGATTATCTTGTGGTCAATGACAGCCTTGAACAGGCTCAAGCTGATATCGAAAATATCATTCAGGCCCATTTATGCTCCAAAGAAGAAGTGCTACGGAGACTTTCATGGCTGAAGGCAATCGAATAATATTTGCTCTGGATGTAGGCGATAAAGCCTCGGCTCTCGAATGGATTGAGAAATTAAGTGGCAGAGTGGGCTATTTCAAGGTCGGGCTCGAACTGTATACCGCCTTAGGTCCCCAAATCGTCCATGAAATCAAACACGGAGGCCTGCGCTGTTTTCTGGACCTGAAGTTCCACGACATTCCCAACACCGTGGCCGGAGCGGTGCGATCAGCCACCAGGCTCGGGGTGGACATGATGACCGTCCATATCTCCGGTGGAGCCGCAATGCTGAAAGCAGCAATGGATGCCGCCGTTAGTGAAGCCCAATTGCTTGGCATCGCCAGGCCCAAAATCATCGGAGTAAGCGTGTTGACCTCCCTGGATGAAAGGGCTCTCAATCAGATCGGCATCATGCATACTCCGGCAAAACAGGTAGAGCA
>JAFGIF010000304.1 GCA_016929755.1 Deltaproteobacteria bacterium
AAGGAATCGGGATGGGTCAGCGCAAAGGGTATCGCCGGAAAGCCGGCCCCGCTGCCAAGATCGGCAATGATGGGTTCTTTGATATGCATAACAAGCCACATGCAGTCATTGACATGATTTTCAAGATTGTGCAGCATCTTAGCGCTGACCAGATTGAGACTTTGATTATAGCGTTTGATCTCGTTGATCCATATAGATAGTTTTTCCTGCATTACTTACCTATACAAAAATTTGAGAATATGGAATCCAGAATATCCCCGCTTAACTGTGTGCCGGATAAGGCCTGCAAAGCCTTAAGTGCGTGATCGAGATCAATTGTCAGCACATCCGGAGTCAAGCCGTTTACAATGGTTTCAAGACAAGTTTCCAGTGAAGCCTGTACCATTTCAAGCAGGTTTATATGCCGTTGCAGAAAAATATGCGGAAGATCTTTAGGGAATTCATTATGCATGGCTTCCAGCAGTTTTTCGAGGCCTTGATGAAACTTGGCCGATAAAGACACGGTTGTAAATTCTTGTGCATCACAGGCCGGGGTTGGGCACAGGTCAATCTTGTTCATAACGATAATAGTTTTCTTGCCATATCTAAGCCATTGAATTTCCTCGGTCTGCAGGCCGAGGCAGGTATCCACAACATATAAAACGAGGTCTGATCGCCCCAATGATTCTATAGTCTTTTCTACGCCAATCTTTTCAGGCCCGATCGATGTAGTTTTAATGCCCGCCGTATCGTGAAAGATGAAATTCAGGCCGTCTATGTTTACATGCTCCCTGATTACATCTCTGGTTGTTCCTGCTTCAGCATGTACGATTGCTCTCGGGTAACCAACGATGGCATTGAAAAGAGACGATTTCCCGGCATTTGGCAATCCGGCAATCGTCACGTTGATTCCATCATAAACGCTTGATGCTTCTCGAGCATGATCCAGGTAAGCGGAAACCTGCTCAAGCACAGCAGAAATAACGGTCTGAAAAAGTTGAGGCGAAAGGTCTTCGTCCGTCAAAAAGGAGGCTTCGATTTCGGTAATGATTTTCTGCACATCCTGGCAGATACTGGTTAGCTGCTGCGGAATATCATCCTTAAGAAGACTTCTGGCCATCTCCAGACCGGTTGGGGTTTTTGCCCGAATAACAGCATCTACCGCTTCTGCCTGAGCAAGAGACAGTTTGCCTTCTAGGTAGGCCCGTTTGGTAAACTCTCCTCTTTGGGCCTGACGCGCGAGTTTGGTGGAATTGATAACATCGATGACAGCACTGACAAGCATCGGATTGCCATGGCAGCTTATTTCAGCTAGATCTTCGCCGGTATAAGAATACGGCCCGGGATGGAAAACCACCATTCCCTGATCAATAAAAGCTCCCGCTGAATTGACTAAATGAGTAAGATGCTGCACATGCGGCGAGAACGAACTACGCCGGGAGATGGTTTGTAAGATCGCAAGAGTATTACTGCCGCTGAGCCGAATGATACTTAGGGCCCCAGGGCCTTTTGGAGTGGACTCTGCGTATATTGTATCCCGGTTTATTTTGAAACCTTCCTTGGTTCGATTACGATTGTTTTGTAGATACCATCCCCTAGGCTCTTGGTATTGATTCGGTTGTCGTTTTTAAGCGCGAGATGGATGATTCTTCTGTCATAGGGGTTCATCTTTTCGAGGGAAATCGATTGTCCCGTACGTTTTACCTTCTGTCCCATTTTAATTGCAAGTGACTCCAGGTGCTTAAGATGCCTTTCACGATAGCCTTCGGTATCAATGGTGATATACACCGGTTCTTGCCTGTTCTTATTGGTGATTCTGCTGAGGATAAATTGCAGGGCATCCAGTGTCTGTCCGTGTTTACCAATAATTAGCCCTGATCCGTCTCCCTCGATTTCGAGTTTCCCGTTTTCATGAACTGCAATTTCTGCTGAGATATGCATTAATCTTAAGAGATCGGTTAGAACATCCTTAGCATGGACGATTACCTGATCGAGAGAGGCTTTATCCAGGTTCTGCACATGAGATGTTTGCGTTGCCGCAGGAGCTGCGCTTTCTTGTTTTTCTGCGGATTGATTATCTTGAGAAGGCTTGGCAAGTATTTTTGCATTTTTGTTTCCTACGATCCCGAATATGCCTTTTGATCCTTCGGAAATAATCTGTATGTCAAGTTCTTCAAAGGTGGCATTGAAAGCTTTCATTGCCGCGATGATTGCCTCATCTACGGTTTTATCTTCAAATTCCTTGAAATCCATTGTCTATTTTATCCTCCTATTTGCGTGAACGGTTGATATAGACCTGTTGGATGATAGAAAGAATGTTACTTAACAGCCAGTACAAAACAAGCCCTGACGGGAAATTTAAGAAAATAAACGTGAAGACGATCGGCATCATCAGCATCATTTTTTGTTGTGTCGGATCACCGGGAGTGGGGGTCATCTTCTGTTGAACGAATTGAGACAGACCCATTACGATCGGGATAATGTAATAGGGATCCTTGGCGGAAAGATCCGGCAGCCAGGTGCCCACGATATGGAAAGGGGTATGCCTGAGTTCAATCGCTGAGAGAAAGACCCGGTAAAGGGCAAATAGAATCGGTATCTGCAGAACCATCGGCAGACACCCTCCCATCGGATTGATTTTATGTTCGGAGTAGAGTTTCATCATTTCCTGATTCAATTTTTGGCGATCGTCTTTGTACTGTGCCTGGAGTTCTTTCATTAACGGCTGGATTTTTTGTAATCCTTTCATTGAGGTAAAACTCTTCAGTGTTAGTGGATACAACAGGATCTTGATGAAGATCGTAAGCAGAATGATAGACCACCCATAACTGTGGATATAGGAATAAATCCAGTTCATAGCGATCATCATGGGCTTTGCAATGAAATCAAAAAAACCGAAATCGAGCGCTTTGTTGAGGCTGTATCCCGAATCTTTCAATGTCTTGAGTTGCTTCGGGCCGGCAAAGATAACATGTTCCTGGGTATGCGAAGTCCCTGGTTGAATGGTTACAGCCGGGCTTTCATATACGATTCCCACCCGATCACTGTCCATACGCTGAACGGTAAGTGACGTTTCCGCGGCCTCGATTGGGATAATAGCTTTCAGAAAGTATTTGTCTTCGAATCCGAACCAGATAATTTCCCCCGGGAATTTTCTGTAGCTGCCCGGAGTTTTGATTTTATTTATTTTAAATTCTTCAAGGTGTTTGCCGTTTAGCAGCACAGGGCCTTCAAATGAATACCTTGATCGTTTGTCGTCTAACGGGAAAATTCCATCCATGTTTGTATTAAATTGTAACACTTTGGAATCATTGGCGTTGTTCATGATCATGGATCTGTATCCAATCAAATAGTTCTGAGGATAAAACGTATAGATTTTTTTCAAAATGATATCAGGAGACAGTTGAGCCGTAAAAATGATCTCATGTGAGGAGTTTGCGACGGTGATGGAACCTTTTTCGGATGCTTCATAGACAAGGTCGGTATCGGAAAATTCTTTGCCCATGGTTAAAACGGGAAAAGGGCTATCGACCATCTCAACCAATTCGGAATCAGGCGCCATGCTGACCTTGTATTTCTTTAATTGCAAGGAAATTAAATGTGCTCCTCTGCTACTCCAGGTTGCTCGATACAGATCAGTATCAACTGCAATAATTTCATCGGGGGTCTTGGTCTCTTTGATTTCAGAAACCTTTAATGGTTCTATCGTCTGAACCGGTTGTTGTTGTACGGTTTCTTCAAGTGTTTGAGGGGTTTCAAGTGGTTCCTGTTGTTTCCTGGGTTGTAAGACAAAGTAGTCCCAAGCCAGAATTATTGCAATTGAGACAACAATGGCTAGTAGAGTTTTTCTTTCCATATAACTATATCTCCTTGAACAATCTAAACGGGGTCATACCCACCAGGGTGAAACGGGTTGCATTTAATTATTCTGCAGGAGGCTTTCAGCATGCCTTTGGTAAGGCCATAGCGGCTGATGGCCTCTATGGCGTAGCTGGAACATGTAGGATAGAATCGACAGGTAGAGGGCAGAACCGGTGAGATAAAATGTTGATAAAATCTAATTAATGCTATAATCGTCTGTTTCAACATGTGTGAGTGCTCAAGGCTCCTGTGATTTCCCGATAAAGTTCCTCCTGTGACCAGATTTGTTTTTGCGCCTTGGCTATTATGACGTAATCATATCCGGGTTGGAAGAGCTCTTTATGTTTGCGATAGATCTCTCTCAAGAGCCTTCTGATTTTATTTCTTTTTACGGCCTTTCCAATTTTCTTACTCACGGTGAAGCCGATGCGTGAATGATTTTTCGAATTCGGTGCAATTAAGATAACAAGGTGTTTTGTTGACAGTCTTGCAATCTTTGCGCTTTCTGCCTTTTTGAACTCATGCCTTTTTCTGAGTCTTTCAGATTTAGGAAAGTTCTCATTTGACATTATACTGCCAAACGTTTTCTTCCCTTGGCTCTTCTTCGATTAATCACTCCTTTGCCACCCCTGGTCCGCATGCGGACCAGAAAACCATGGGTACGTTTCCGTCTTGTATTATGTGGTTGATATGTACGCTTCATGAGCTACCTCAAATCAATCTGTTTTAGGGGGATACTAATTACATAGCATCATTTTCTTGTCAAGCGGCAATAGGAATACATCTATTGAAATCGCAACTGCTGAGTTTTGATAGTAACTTGAAATCTCATTGATTTTCAAATGAGAAAAGTTGCAGGTTTCTTTTGCGGAATGTGTTTTGTGATGACAATTGAACATTATAACGCTTTTTCATCATTCGGTAATCCCGGAATACTACCTATTCTTGTGGTGTGTTGACAAGAAAGGTCTCGCAACTTATTTTAGAATAATGAAAGGTTTGTAATGTGGTGTGATAGCTCTCAATGTCCACAATGCTCTATGATCGTAGGTCAAGAGGACAGATATTGCCGGCAGTGCGGCTGTAGTCTTGCAAGGCCCCGAAAAGAAGAGCACAGGTATGTAACCGTTCTTTTTTCTGATTTAAGCGGGTATAGCGTGCTTGCCGAGGAACTCGATCCCGAGGACCTACAAGAGGTCGTGGGCAGGATATTTCGTGAAGCAGCCACAATTATAACCTCGTATGAGGGAATAATCGAGAAGTTTATCGGTGATGCCATTGTTGCTATTTTTGGTGTTGGCCGGACACACGAAGACGATGCTGTTCGGGCGATATTGTCAGCCCTGGATATTCATTCAATAGTCGAAAAATCGGGGGAAAGCCTAGTTCCATTAATTGGTAGAGACTTAAACATGCATTCGGGAATCAACACCGGAGAAGTGTTTGTTGGTTCGGCAGGCGCAGACCCTTTTAACCACGGGGCTCTCGGAGCTCCAATTAATATCGCCTCCAGGCTCTCTGATATGGCACGTCCCGGTGAAATCCTGATTGGCGAATCCTTGGTTTTCGAAGCCAGGCGATTTTTTCAACTTGAATATCTTGGTAAAATGCCCATTAAAGGGTTCCGGGAAAACAGCGGAGTCTACCGGGTAGTTTCTCCAAGAGAAACCCCGCTGGCCCTGCATCGTGACAGGGGTCGTGTTGCGCAGATGATCGGTCGCGAAAATCAGTTGAAGGCTCTCGAGCGAGCAGCCAAAGATGTACGCAATCAAAAGGGATCAGTCGTGTGTGTCAGTGGCGACCCCGGGGTGGGCAAGAGCAGGCTGCTTCAGGAGTTCAAGAATTTCATCGCCGGGGATATACCCTGGTTCGAAACGCGCTGCTTTGATTTCGCAAAGGATAGTCCCTATTTACCGTTTTCTGCGTTGATCAGGCAGCTGCTTGGTTTGAAGGGAGATGGACTGCCGTTCCAAAAAGTTAAGGCCAAGATCGCTTCTATTATGAATTCGGAAATGTTTGCCCCTCTCCTTGCTTCCTTATGTTGCGATGAGTTTGGAAATATCGAGACCAAGCCCGATGTGTGGAAGTCGAAATTGTTTGACGCAGTATCATTTTTGCTGCAATCTTTTGCTTCCAGGCAGCCGATCATTGTCTGTTTTGAAGACATTCACTGGGCGGATCAGTCAACCCTGGACCTCTTGCGCTATCTTTTGAATTACCCGCAGATACCCTACCCGTGTTTGTTTCTGATAAGTTTTCGGTCCCAACCAAGCATTGCCCTGTCCGGGATAGTCCTCCGGCTGAAAGATCTTTCAAAACAAGAGACCAGGGCAATGGCCGAAAGTCTGATACCAGACAAGAAACCAAATGCTGACACGTTTGAATATCTGTTCAACGCAACCGGAGGGAATCCCTTCTATCTGGAAGAGATGGTCAACTACCTGATTGACAGGGGATCATCGTTGCATTCAGCGGCTTTTTTCAGGAATGGAGGAGAAATTCCCTCTACGATTACCGGGCTCATTGCTGCACGGCTGGACAGCCTGAGCCCGAAGAGCAGATGTATTATTCAGGAAGCCTCGGCAATAGGGAGATTATTTCCGAGTTCACTCCTGTGTTCTATCAGCTTTGCTCCTGAGCATGTATTCTCAGCCCTGGATGAGCTTGTGGATGCAGGGTTCATCGATGCCCTCGGTCGTGATGAGTATACCTTTCGGCATGCTCTGACTCAGGAAGTCTGCTATGCAAATATGCTCAAAAGAGAGAGAAAACTCCTTCACGAAAAAATGGGAGCAGAGCTTGAGTCCCGCTATCTGCAAAATCTTGATAGCGTATGTGATGTGCTTGCCTATCATTTCAGTCGCAGCCCGGACGAAAAGAGAGCCATTCGCTATAGTATACAGGCCGCGCAGAAAAGTCAGAAGGCCGGGTCCTGGGTTGAAGCCGCGGAGCATTACCGAATTGCAGATAATATTTTGCAACGTCAACACGACGATTTGGAGGATAGACAAAATAAGCTCATTAGCGTTTGGGAGGGTATGTGGAATTGTACCCGCATATTTAACCCTGACAAGGCAATATACGCTCTTG
>JAFGIF010000305.1 GCA_016929755.1 Deltaproteobacteria bacterium
AACGCTGGTGATCGAACAGAGTGATCTGGTGGGCGGTTGTTGTTCGACTTTTGAACAAGACGGATACAAGTTTGATCTGGGGGCTTCACTGATCGAAGATCCCGAGGTGATCAACTGGTGTTTCGAGAGGCTTGGCTCCACCCTGGATAAGGAAGTTGACCTGGTGGCCTGCGACCCGGTCTACGATGTCATTCTCAAGGATGGCACCAAACTCCGCTATCCCATATCCAGTGAAGAATCGGCCAGAAACATTGCTGAGGTTTCCCCCGGGGATGTCAATGGCTGGCATGCGTATGCCGAGTATATGCAGGGATTTCTGGATGCAGCCCTGGGTGGATTTTTTACGGCCCCGGCAAACACCACCACCGATGTAATCCGGTTGTTTCTCAAAACTCCCGGGTTGCTCAAATTCGGGCCCATGTTCCTAAGCAGTTACCAGGATGTGATCGAGAAGTTTTTCAAGGACCCTAGGATCAGAGAATCCATAGCCTTTCAGAGTTTCTATGGCGGGCTTCCGCCGGATACCTGTCCGGGCTACATAGCCATGGTGCCCTGGTCGGAGCATGCCGGTATTTTTTACAGCAAAGGCGGCATGATCGGGATTCCAAATGCACTCAAGCGCCTGGGTGAGAAGTTCGGGATGGAAATGCGGATGAATACGCGCGTTAAGCGCGTTATCGTGCGAAACAGGCGTGCCATGGGGGTCGTGCTCGATGACGGCACTGAAATCACGTCCGATCTGGTGGTATCCGACATCAACTCCAAGCTGCTCTACCTGGAGATGATCGGCGAAGAGCATCTGCCCTGGCTTAATCGTGTAGGGATTAAAAGTTACGAGTACTCCATGGCCACTCCCATGATGTATCTTGGCGTAGATTATGAACCGCCTCTCGACGGGCACCACACCCTGATAACCCTTCCGGTGGAAGATCTTAACGATTACTGGTGGAATATCTACAAACAGGATAGCTACGCCAAAGATCATTTCGGCATTATCAGCTGGACCTCGCATTCCGATCCCAAGCTGGCCAAAAAGAAAGGGCATCATGTAATTGTGTTGACACTTGAGCCGGCACCTTACCGTCTCAAGGAAACTACCTGGGATGAATACAAGCCGGCCCTTACCGAACAGGTGATCGAATATATGTCTCAACGCTTCATCCCCGGACTGGCCGATCATGTAAAGGTGGCCGAGTTGTCAACTCCGCTGGACTTCGAGCGTCGGCTGCTCTCGCCCGAGGGGGCTATTTATGCCCTGCGCCAGGACTTAACCTGCGGAGTCACCTTCCGCCCGGCGGCCAAGTCCAAGAGTATCAAAGGACTCTACCTGGCAGGAGCGTCCACCCACCCTGGCGGCGGTGTTCCGACAACTATTGCATCCGGGATGATTGCGGCAGATATGATTCAAAAGTATGAGTAGGAGGATTGACCAGTGCGAAAAATACTGTGCCTTGCAGGCATTATCACCGGAGTGTACTTCTATACGAAGTTGACAAAGGAGAAAAAGCGTTTCATCAAAGAAATTCTGCGCCAGGTTCCGTACCTGATTCCGCGCTACTTTGCCTGATGTCTTAACGGTCGTAAATATTTCCCGTTCCGGACATTGCACACGAAGATGATATACTTAGCACAGATGCATCTTGACATTAGGAGAGGACATCAGTAAATAATACTAAAGCATTAAGTAACACTTTAAGTTGGCTTGTTAAAGGCATTGCATTTAATCCACGGCCGGAGTGATAAGAAAGCTTCTGTTGAAAAAGGTTGATATCAGCATGACAGGAGGAAGGCATGTCCGATTATGATGTGATTGTTATCGGGGCTGGATGCGGCGGATTGAGTGCCGGTTCACAACTCGCCAGGAAGGGCTTTAAAACACTCGTAATTGAACAGAGCGATATGGTCGGAGGGTGCTGTTCAACCTTCGAGGCCCAAGGTTATCGCTTTGATCTGGGAGCCTCGCTGATCGAAGATGTCGAGGTTATCAACTGGTGTTTTGAACGCCTGGGCACTACGATTTATGATGAAGTTGAGCTGGTTGAATGCGATCCGATATATAGCGTAATTCTGAAAGACGGCACACGCCTAACATATCCACTTTCCAGCGAGCATACCGCCAGGGAGATAGGGCAGATTGCTCCGGGAGATGTCATGGGCTGGCTCAAATACGGGGCCTATATGCAGGGCTTTATGGATGCGGCCCTCGACGGGTTCTTTCTTGCACCCGGCAATACCCTGGTAGATATGATCAAGATGTTCGCCAAGACTCCCGCTCTGTTAAAGTACGGACCGCTCTTTATCAGCAGCTATCAGGATATTATTGAAAAGTATTTCAAGGACCCTCGTATAAGGGAATCCATCGGATACCAGAGCTTTTTCGGTGGACTGCCGCCCGAGTTATGCCCGGGTTATATTGCCATGATCCCATGGTCGGAACATGCCGGTATATACTACAGCAAGGGCGGCATGATCGGTATTCCTGATGCCCTCAAAAGACTGGGTGAGAAATCGGGCATGCAGCTGAAGCTGAACACTGAAGTTAAGCGCTTGATCGTAAGCAATGGCCGGGCCGCAGGAGTGGAACTCCAGGACGGAACCGAGGTTACCTCTGATCTGGTGATTTCCGATATCAATGCAAAAACGCTCTACCTCGACCTTATCGGAGAAGAACATTTGCCATGGCTGGCCAGGATCGGGATTAAAAGCTATGAATATTCCATGGCTACCCCCATGCTGTATTTAGGAATAGATTATGAGCCCCCGCTTGCGGGCCACCATACCATTACCACACTGCCAATGGATGAACTCAATGATTTCTGGTGGAAGGATTACAAGCAGGGCCGTTTTCCTGTCGAACAGTACAGCATTATCAGCTGGTCATCAGGCTCCAGCTCCGGCATGGCGCCGGACGGGCATCATGTCATCGTCATAACCCTTGCCCCGGGTGCATACAGGCTCGAAGGCAAAACCTGGGATCAGATTAAACCGGAACTTACTCAGAATATTATCGATCATCTTTCGAAGAGGTGCATACCGGGGCTGAAAGATCACGTGAAGTATGCCGATTTTGCTTCACCTCCTGATTTTGAAAAGCGTTTGAAGTCTCCTGAAGGAGCCATCTATGCCCTGAGGCAAGATCTCCCGAGTTCGCTGGTATTCCGTCCGGCCACCAGGTCCAAGAGCATAAAAAAACTCTATCTGGTCGGTGCTTCAACCCATCCAGGGGGTGGCGTCCCTACGACAATCGCCTCGGGAATGATCGCTGTGGATCTGATCGATAAGTATGAATAGGGGAATAACCATATGAAAAATCTTTTTATCCTTGCATTTTCCATCTTAGGTATCGGTTATCTCTATAACAACCTGAGTGATTCAAAAAAACGTTTTCTGAAAGAATTGCTCAGGCAGGTACCCTATATGATTCCACGCTATTTTACTTAAGATTGAAGCAGTTTGCCCGGAAAATATTCGGTGCAAACGATGATGTATAATTTTTTATTACGGAGGTAAATAATGTCTGATTATGATGCTGTGGTTATCGGGGCAGGAAATGGCGGGCTGACTGCCGCACTCACCCTTGCAAAAAAAGGAAAAAGCGTGCTGCTGCTGGAAAGGCACAACATTCCCGGCGGGTGTGCTACCAGCTTTATCCGGGGCAGGTTTGAGTTTGAGGTCGCCCTGCATCAGCTGAGCTCTCTCGGGAGTCCTGAAAATCCGGGGCCGCTTCGTATGATGCTGGACAATCTGGGAATCATGGAAATGCTTGAAATTGTAACCACCGACACCATGTACAACATAGTTATGCCCGGGCGCTTTGATCTGGCTCTTCCTTCCGACAGGGTGGCAAGCCAGGAAGTGTTGAAAGCGCGTTTTCCGCGGGAGAAGGAAGCGATCGATAAATACTTCGATCTTGTTTTCGAACTCTGCATGCAGTGGGTAAACATAGATGTGCTCAAAGACCCGGAGGCGTCCAGAGAAAAATATCCATTGTTTTATCATTACCGTTTCAAGGATGCATCAAGCGTACTGGACGAATTCTTTACTGATCCTGAACTAAAGCTTGTTGTGGGCATATACTGGATGTATCTCGGTATGCCTCCAAGCAGGCTTGCCTTTTTTGATCTGGCGTTGGTTTTCTTTATCTTACTGGTGTACGATCCGGCTCATATCAAGGGTGGTTCCCAGGCGCTTTCAAATGCCATAATCGAAAAATATCTTGAACATGGCGGCACGGTGCGCTTCAATTGCGGCGTAGAGAAGATCGTGATTTCTAACAACAAGGTTGCGGGGGTGATTACTGATGACGGCAGTGAGATCACCTGTGATGCAGTTATTTCAAATGCCAGTCCGATCACGACATATTTCGACATGATCGATCCGGAGTATGTACCACCCGAAGAACTCAGGATTCTTGGGACGAGGACGATCGGCACTTCGGCATTTACCGTTTATATAGGGCTCGATTGTGAGCCTGAAGAGGTCGGGATCAGGTATGGCGCCAACTTTTTGTGTACATCAACCGATATGGAGCACCATTTTGACCTGATGAAGACCATGCAGCCGCCGGGAGCAGCCCTGTTTGAATGTTATGATGTGGTGGACCGGGATTTTTCTCCGCCCGGCGCATGTCAGATCGCCTACGTTGCCATGCAGTATGCCGACCCCTGGTATGACATCCCCCCCCAGCGCTACGCTGATGCGAAATATGCCTATGCTCAGGGCATGCTCGATCTTGCTGAGAAGGCGTTTCCCGGGTGCAGAGATCACATCGAAGAAATCGAACTGGCATCTCCGTTTACCCACCTTCGCTATCTCGGACATCCCGGAGGAGCAATCTATGGGGCCGAGCAGTCGCCCAAGGATTGTAACCTTATGATCGACCCCATCTCACGCATCAAGGGATTGAGCTTTGTCGGTGCCTGGTCGACGACCGGCGGGTTTCATCCAACCCTGGCCTCGGGAGTCACTGTAGCGCGGACAATTCCGGATTTGAAAGGGGTCATGTCATGAGTCAGAAAGAATATCTCAAGGATATCGATGGTTACGAACAAATTGTGCAGGACATTGAAGTCCTGAAAAAGTATGGCACGGATTATGGCGCCCAGAAGGGCAGGGTAAAGAAAATAATCAACACGTTTCATCCCAGGAAACTGAACCTTAAGGTATCTGAAATCACCCGGGAAACTCCAAGCGCAAAATCGTTCAAGCTTGTTTCAACTAATGACTATTTGCCGCCATTTCAGGCCGGCCAGTATATTAATCTATCGGTGGATACCGCAGGAGTGCGCACCAGCCGGCCCTACAGCATTTCTTCTCCACCTAGCCGGAGCGGATATTATGAAATTGCCATTAGAAGAGTGGCGGATGGTTTTGTTTCGGATTACCTGCTAAATGATGTTCAAGTCGGGGATGTATTTGAAAGTACATCGCCTGGGGGTTATTTTTACTACAACCCGCTGTTCCATGGCAAAGACCTGGTCTTTCTGGCGGGTGGCAGCGGAATTACCCCATTCATGAGCATGGTCCGCGAATTCACCGAGCGCGGGCTCGACCTTAATCTGCACCTTATCTACGGCAGCGTCAGCCCGGATGATGTTATTTTCCATGATGAACTTTTGCAATTCGCAAGGAAGCACGCTAACTTTCGTTACGATCTCGTAATCTCCGATCCGCCGGCAGGCTATCCGGGACATAGCGGGTTTTTAAGCGCCGAGCTGCTGAAGAAACTGATCGATGATATTCCCTCCAAAACCTGCTATATCTGCGGGCCGGATATTATGCACAAATTCTGCTGTGGGCAGATGGATATACTGGGTGTGCCGGGCAGGAAGGTCAGGACCGAGAT
>JAFGIF010000306.1 GCA_016929755.1 Deltaproteobacteria bacterium
GTCGAAAGCGGCCTGATCAAAATGTGCCTGATCGGCCTGGGCAAACGTGAGGGGGCCGGCATTTATCACCGAGCCATAGATCACTATTCATGGGATGAAGTTGTCGACTCTGTCCGCGAGATTTTACTCTCACGAACCCGCGTAAAATTCGGCCTGGCAATCCTGGAAAACGCCCATGAGGAAACAGCCGAAATTGTCGGATTGAAGGCCGATGAATTCTACACCCGGGAACCCGCACTCCTGAATGAGTCAAGAGAAATGATGCCCTTCTTGCCCTTTGAGGAAATAGATCTGTTGATCGTGGACGAAATGGGCAAGGAATTCAGCGGAACCGGCATGGACACCAATATCACCGGCCGCAAGCCCGGCTCAGCCTTGCATGTGCTCAGAATATACGTGCGCGATCTGACATTAGCATCCAACGGCAATGCCCAGGGCATCGGTCTGGCAGACTTTACCACCGCCCGTCTGGTCGAGAAAATCGATTACAATGCCCTGTATCTCAATTCCCGCACCGCACATCGCACGGATTCCTGCAAGATACCCATGACCTTCGAGAACGACCGGGCTGCCTTAGAGGTCGCCCTGGAAATGACCGGCATCAGAAAACCGCAAGAAAAAAGAATCGTCTGGATAAAAAACACCCTTGAACTTCAGGAAATCCTGGCATCCCAGGCCTATCTGCATACGATGGAGATAAGAGATGATCTTGAAATTATTGGCGGGCCATATCAAATAGAGTTTGATAAAATAAACAATCTCGTGCACCCTTTTCAATCTGGATAGAGGTATGCAGAAAATACAAACCGTATCAGAAATAAATTAAATGAAAAATGCCGGACATTATTGTGATGCCTAAGTCAATGCTCAACAGACAGACAAGGGTTACAGATAAAGACAGTACTTGGTACCCGGGAGGTATTTCATGAGCAGAAAAATCCTGTTCGTCGATCAGGAAAAATGCATCGGCTGCAGAATGTGCGAACAATGGTGCAGCCTGACCCGCTTTGGGGTGATAAACCCGGCCAAGGCCAGCATCCGCATCATTCGGGATCATTTCAAGCAGATGGACAGATCGTTTTATTGTCACCAGTGTGAAGACGCCCCCTGTATCAGTGCCTGTCCGCCCAAAATCGGCGCTTTGATGCGGGATGAAAAGACCGGGGCCGTGAAGGTCGACCGGGAAAAGTGCGTCGGCTGTCTCAAATGCCAAAAGGCCTGTGTGCACGCAGCGATCCGGATGCATCCGAGCGAGAAATACGTGTTGATCTGCGATCTGTGCGGGGGTGTTCCCCAGTGCGTCAAACATTGTCCCGAAAAAGCTGTTCAATACAGAAACCCGGATGAAGTCACGGATAATATTTCGGATTGCATCGCTGAACCGGAGGTGGAACGTGGCTGAAAAGATTACTCGAGCAGGGCAGATACTGCGCATTAATCTGAGCACACAGACAAAGAGTGTCGAGCCGATTTCGCCGGAAATCCTCGCGGATTATCTGGGGGGCCGCGGTCTTGGTGCCTACTACCTCTACCGGGAAGTTGATCCCGGTATCGATGCTTTTTCTCCAGATAACAAGCTGATCTTTATCAATGGTTCGCTTGTGGGATCGCTTATACCCGGAGCCAACAAGGTCAATGTAACCTTCCAATCACCCCTGACCAACACCTATTCTTATGCCCTGTGCGGCGGTCACTGGGGACCGGAATTGAAATTTGCCGGTTATGACGGGATTATCGTTGAAGGCCGGGCTGAAAAACCGGTTTATATCTGGATAGAAAACGAGAACGTGGAAATCAGAGCGGCAGACCATCTCCGGGGTCAATTCATAAAAGATGCCGATCTTGCCATCAAAGAGGATCTGAACAAAAAAAATCATGATGATATTCAAATCGCCCTGATCGGTCCTGCCGGAGAAAAGCTCAGCCGGATTGCCTGCATTACGGTGGGCGGACATCGTGAATTCGGCCGTGGAGGAGCCGGGGCCGTCATGGGTTCCAAGAATCTCAAGGCCATTGCAATCAGAGGAACGCAGGACCTGATGGTTGCTGATACTGCAGGGATGCAGAAGTTATCCGAACGACTCTGCAGGGCCCTTCGAGCCCATCCCAAGGGCCGGATCAGACGGGAGTACGGTACGGTCGAAATGGTTGAGGGAATCAATAGCCGCGGCTACTGGAGTACCCGCAACTTTACTCAGGGGTTTTTCAAAGACGGCTACAAGCTTGAAGCACAGCAAATGAAAGATGACATCGTAGTTGGATCTTCCTCCTGCTATGCCTGCCCTGTTGCCTGTGGTAAACGTTCTCGTGTCAATTCCGAGAACTACGGTGAGATATTGCTTGAGGGTCCGGAATTCGAGACTGTCGGCCTTATCGGTGCCAATTGCGGGGTCAGCGACTGGGAGAGCATCGTCAAGGCAACTGAAATCTGTGATAATTACGGTATGGACACCATGTCAGCCGGAGCGTCTGTTGCCCTGGCCATGGAATGTTTTGAGCGGGGTATTATTACAACCCGACATACAGGGGGCATCGAATTGCTCTTCGGCAACGGCCAAGCCCTAGTCAAGGTGCTGGAACTTATGGGGCGCAGAAAAGGAATCGGAGATGTTCTCGCAGAAGGAGTCAAGATTGCCGCCGAGAAGTTTGGTGCGCCTGAACTTGCAGTGCATTCCAAGGGGATGTCCTTTGCAACCTATGACCCCAGAGGGGCCAAAGGCATGGCCCTGACATATGCCACATCTCCCAAGGGAGCTCACCACATGGTCGCAACAACCATGGCCCAGGAAAATACCGAGGGCACCCGTTTTGAAACCCGGGGCAAGGGAAAAATGCAGCACGATCACCAGATCAGCATGTGCACGGTCGATTCACTCGGGCTGTGCGCCACCATGCGGATTGCCACGCCCTTTGCGGATCAGGCTGCAGCCTTTGAGCTTGTGCGGGGAATTTCAATGGATGAGGCCAACCTGAAAAAGGCGGCGGAGAGGATCATCAATCTCGAACGGATGTACAATGTCAGACTGGGCCTTTCGCGCAAAGACGATACACTACCCAGAAGGTTTCTGGAAGAACCTCTTCCGGACGGCGAGAGCAAAGGCCAGACCGTTGATCTGGAGGTAATGCTGGATGAGTTTTACGCATCCATGGGCTGGAATGCCGCTGGAATTCCCACGCCTGAAAAACTGTCAGAACTTGATCTTTTGCGGATTGTGAATGGATCAGGAGATGAATCATGAAAATTATCATATTCGATCCCATAGGTGGAGCCAGCGGCGACATGATCCTGGGAAGTCTCATCCATATGGGCTGCCCTGTAGACATTCTGATCCAGACATGGGACGCTCTAGGCCTGACGGAGAGCAGCACAAAAGCGCTGGTCTCTACAGCAGAGAAAAAGGTGAACGGCATCACCGCCCTTGATCTGAAGTTCGGCTTTGCAGCCGAGCATCATCATGTCCACAGAACACACAAAGACATCCTGAACATCATCACATCATCCGCCATCGACGAACATACTAAAGATATATCCTTAAAGATTTTTGACTGCATTGCCCGGGCCGA
>JAFGIF010000059.1 GCA_016929755.1 Deltaproteobacteria bacterium
CCGAGCGTATCTTTCTGTTTGTATAAAAAATTGTTTTTATCAAAAATGGAAATGCTTTCTTTGTCTCAACTGTCATTGGCCATTATATGCTACTTGCTTATCAATCATGTGATTGCCAAGAATCTCTTTGCGCGTTGCCTGCACTGTATCCCTTTTGTTCTGTTGACCTTTTTGGGAGCTGTTCTATCCGGCACAATTTCAACGACTACCATAATGACAGCCGGTGTGGTTTTTTATGCCGGGCTGATCACTCTTGCGCAAAATGATTATTTTGATCGGAATGAAGACATGCTTGTTGGTCGGCATACAACAATATGTTCTCACGACCTCATCTTTTTCAACACCACATACCTCATGCTGGTGTTCATTTTGTATAATAGCGGCTCACTGGTCTTTTTGCCCCTGCTATTGTTATTTATCGTATCGATTCTCTATAATTACGATTTTTATCGCGCAAAGAAATTTTTCCCGGCAAATTACAAAATCGAGGGCATCTGGGGTCTGGGTTCTTTTCTGGCCGGCATACTCTCACAAAGATCAGCTCAGTTTACTCCAGAGATCGTAGTATATTGTTTTCTTGTTTTCGGTGGATGGTCACTTGTTTCAACCTTTAAAGATTATAAAGATATCGAGGCAGACAAGGCTGTCGGCAATCAAACAGGATATATCATGCTGATGAAGGCAGGCTTGTCTTTAGAAAGAGCGCATAAGGTTGTGAGCAGTATAATTTCGGCATGTTTTCTGGTTCCGGTAGCCTGGCTGTTTTTTCAGAGCACACCGTTATTCGTGTCAATACTATTTCCGGTTCTGACATTGCCCCCGGTTTTTGTATCCTTAAGGATTCCACCAAGTTCAAAAATGGTAAAGAATATGTTATTGGCTACCAGCTTCTATCTTTTTGTGCTGCTGATTATCTTTATATTTTACTACCGGATGCCGGTAACTGCTCCTTTGCGCTAGGATACTGGTATCACTGATTCAGGATTGTTACGACAGCCCCATCATCCTGGACGTCGATATCCATTTCAATAATCTGTTCGCGACGCAGGTTTTCCATGGCATCTTCAAGACTGCCCCGTATTTTCATTGTGTGGCAGATAGTGTGTTCTTTGATGCTTTCGATGCCGATATCCGATACACTGTCCATTGTATATAGTGAATTGATGATCGTTTGATAGGTAATGTAATTGTTGATTCCCTTAATGCACATCGTTTTCGTCATATAGATAGGACTTGTGCTGAGGATTATATGGGCTATGTGCGGCTGGATAAGGTTCATTGCATTATCTATCATGAGCGAATTCATTTCATTGATGGCTATGTCTCCCCTGTGTGAAATTGTCCATGCACCTGCGGAAGAGCCCTTTTTTACATCCAGCAGACTTATATCAAACACGCATTCATATAATTCTTCAAGTACAGGAGTATAGCTGATACTTCCGGTCAGCACAAAATCAGCCCCGAAATTTCCGGCAATCGAGAAAGGATCCATTGGTCCGAAGATCATATTTTTCAGCCTGGGTGGGTTCTCAAACACATTTTCACCCCATTCGTTAAGGCCTCGGACAAACTGAGATTCAAACGGAGAATAGTTTCTTTTTCCTGCACGGTTCCACCATTCATACGTTTCATGATTGCCAGGACCATGAGATGAAATCATAAGCAGAATTTTGGGCCTCTGTTTACGTGGGATTGTCAGCGTTTGAGAGTACAGCCATTCCTGCAGGGCTTCATTGTTGATCACCAGGCTGACTGTAAGCCTGAGTATGTCATACTGTTGTGATCTGGAGACAATCTTATACTGAGAGATATCCTGCATGCTGCGAATTGCAGCATAAGCCGGTAATCTCTGAATCAGTGCAGGAATGGCGCTTTCCGGTACATATCTGAGCGACATGATAAAAAATGCTTTTCCAAAAGCATCATCCAAGGCCGCTTGTTCAGCTTGCGCCAAGTTGCCGTTCTGAATGTCACCGATTCCAAATACAACAAGTTCAGTATTCCCAAGCAAGGGTGATGATACGCAAAATATGATACAACTGCACAGAACTAGAGATGCATATACATATTTGGGGACGATCATCCTGATAGAAAATCTTTTAGCTTGGAATTAGCTTCTGACGGCTCTATACAGGCGACGGCATGTTTGTATATAAGGATGGGTTTATCGGTTTGGAGTAGAATACAAAATGGATCAAAACTTTTGACAAAACCCTCCATTTTTTCATTTTCAATGAGGGTCACCACTATCGGAACCCGTTCCTTTCTCGCCTGGTTGAGAAATTGGTCCTGAACATTAAATACAACTTTACCCATACCAAACTCCTTGTACTACAAAATATGATCCTTTATCACTCATTATCTGTACCTATGTATTAATCATTAAATTCTTTAGATCAAGTACTTTTTATGTTACATTAGTATTATTCTAGTAATTTATATTTTTATTTAACATTGTCAATAGAATCTATGATCAAAAAAGATTACACAAAACGATTAGAAGAGCTCAGAGAAATAATCGATTATCATAATTACCGCTATTATGTGTTGGATAATCCTGATATTTCCGACGGTGAATATGATCTGCTGATGCGTGAACTCATGGATCTTGAATCCGAGCATCCAGAGCTCGTCACGCCCGAGTCCCCGACTCAAAGAGTTGGTGCGCAACCGGCAAGCACTTTTCCTCCCATGACACACAGGATATCTCTATTAAGCCTGGATAATGCAATGAACATTGATGAACTTGCCGCCTTTCACCAAAGGGTGGTCAAATGGCTGGGTTCAGAGACAATCACCTATTGCTGCGAACCTAAATTTGACGGTCTGGCCATCGAACTGATTTATCACAAAGGGATACTCATTCAAGGTGGTACGCGTGGGGACGGATTTATAGGTGAAGACGTCACCCAAAATCTGCGTACTCTCAGGAGTATCCCTCTGAAGCTTATGGAACATGATCCTCCAGGGCTTTTAGAAGTCCGGGGTGAAATTATCATGTACAAATCCGCCTTTGATGAACTGAACCGAGAGCGGACTGCAAAAGGAGAAAGTCTTTTTGCCAACCCCAGAAATGCTGCAGCAGGATCATTGCGGCAGCTCGATTCTTCGATAACAGCCAGTCGCTCGCTGGTTTTTTTTGCCTACGGAGTATCAGAATATACCGCAGTGGGTATAGAGTCACAATTCTATATTCTGGATAAACTCAAAAATTTCGGTTTCAAGATCAACCCGGAGAAAAAGCTCTGTACAGGCTTGGAAGAAGTTGTTGATTTTGTCGAGCATATGAGCTCTATCAGAGAAAAACTTCCCTATGAGATAGATGGTGTTGTTGTCAAAATTGATAATATTCGTGACCAGGAAAAACTTGGAACAAAGGCCAGGGCGCCACGTTGGGTAATTGCATACAAATTTCCCCCGAGCCAGGCAACAACTAAGCTTCTTGATATCAAGGTCCAGGTCGGCAGAACCGGAGTGTTGACACCGGTCGCTGTGCTCAAACCGGTCAAGGTCGGGGGTGTTGTTGTCAGCAGGGCCACACTTCACAACGAAGATGAAATTAAGCGCAAGGACGTACGCATTGGTGATACCGTTCTGATCCAGCGTGCCGGCGATGTTATTCCCGAGGTGGTGGGACCGGTTGTGGGCAAACGAAGCGGTGATGAGATGGCTTTTCCCATGCCCCAAGCCTGTCCTGAATGCGGTTCTCCTGTTGTCAGAGACTTTGATCAGGCGAAAAAAACGACTGGAGTAATTTGGCGCTGTGTCAATATGTCCTGTCCTGCGATTATCAAACAAGGAATAGCTCACTTTGCTTCCAAAGACGCACTTGATATCGATGGGCTCGGCCGAAAAATAATTGACCAGATGGTTGAGAAGAATCTTGTGCAAAACGTGGCAGATATCTATGGATTACGCTATGAACAGGTAGTTCGGTTGGATGGATTTGCTGAAAAGTCGGCTTCGAATCTGCTGAATTCGATTGCTGAAAGTAAAAAGGTAAGCTTGGAGAGATTTATTTATGCCCTGGGGGTACCCCATGTGGGATTTGTAAAGGCCAGAGACTTAGCCATGCGATTTGGATCACTGGAGGCCATTATGCTTTCACGCTTTGATGATCTGATAACCGTCGAGGGCATTGGCCGTGAAATTGCGCAGTCAATTGTCGGCTTTTTTTCAAACCAGGAGAACCTTAAAGTCATTGAGAAGTTGCGATTAAATAATCTGAATATTCAAAATCCAAGCAGACCTGTTAAGAACGCAACAAAATTTACCGGCAAGATTTTCTGTTTTACAGGAACCCTGCTTTCCATGACCCGTGCGGCTGCCAAGGCCAAGGTGGAGAACTTCGGGGGACGGGTAGCAAGTTCGGTAAGTGCAAAACTTGATTATCTGGTGGTTGGCTCTAATCCGGGATCAAAATATGATGCTGCCCAAGATTTGGGAGTGAGTATTATTGATGAAGAGAAGTTTTTACAGTTGACACAGGGATGATTCGATCCATGAAAGCCCTTAAGCTGAAGATACATGGGAAAGTGCAGTGGGTAGGTTTTCGAGCAAGCACTCAGCAGGTAGCGCAGGCGCTTGATGTGCAAGGATGGGTAAGGAATACGCCTGATGGGTCTGTGGAAATACATGTGCAGGGTGAAAACGATAAAGTGGGACAACTGCTTGAGTGGTGCAACCATGGGCCTCCAGGGGCAGATGTCAAAAGAATGGATGTGCTGGAAACCAATCCCGATGAAACAATTATGAGATTTTCAATTCTCTTTTGAAGGTTTTACTCTTGGTTCTGATAGCAGCAGATTCAGCATAAAGCTTACTCCTGACATTATAACGGCTGCGATCAAGGCGGTCCAGAACCCTTCAACCTTAAATCCCTTTACGATTTCGGATGTGATGAGTACCAGGCCGGCATTAATCACAAAGGTAAAAAGACCAAGAGTCAGAATGTTTAGTGGAAGTGTGAGTAAAATCACGATCGGTCGTAAAAACGCATTCAACAGACCAATACACAGTGCAGCCAGAAGAAGGCTCCAACCGCTTACTACAGTGATGCCATGCAGCAACCATGCAGCCAGCGCAAGAGAGACTGCAGAGGTGGTCCATTTCAAAGCAAATCTAGTAAAACCGGTCATTGGTATAATCCTTATTGTCTTAATCCAATTCAAAGCACAGCTTGCAGTTATTTGCAAAAGGAAAGTTGTCTAAATGAGGCTTGCATATATTTTTTATTTGGTATATTTGTTTTGCGCTCCTTGCTCCGACAGGGGCTACAAAACCATAAGGAGGAATGAATGAATTTATACGAGTTGATGTTTATCCTTGATCCTGACCTTGAGCAGGATATACAAGAAAAACTCATACAACGCCTTCAGAGTACTATCACAAAGAATAGTGGCAGGGTAATAAGGGTTGTTGATATGGGAGTAACAAATTTTGCATACAAGATCCAAAAGAAAGCCAAGGGGCACTATTTTCTGAATTATCTGGAAGGTCCGGGATCCATGATCTATGAAATAGAGCGATTCTTGCGGATTGATGAAAACGTGTTGAGATTTGTTCTTTTCAAAATGGGAAAACATGTCACGGTTGAGGATCTTGAAGAAAAACCGGAAGAATCTCCGGGAGAAAAATCGGAGCAATCAACGGAGGAACCGATAAAAGTGAGTTCAGAAGAAGAGGGGGTAGAGCAAGATGCAGAATAGAGCAAGAAGAGGTCCATCAACCCAGCGGAATCGCCCCTACTACAAGAGAAAGACATGCAGATTCTGTGAAGACAAGAATCTCAAGATAGATTATAAAAGCCCACAGGTTCTCAGGAACTTGATTACAGAGAGAGGCAAGATATTGCCGAGAAGAATTACCGGTACCTGTTCTCGTCATCAGAGGGAACTGACTTTGGAAATCAAGCGGGCCAGAATCATGGCTCTTTTGCCATTTAGCGTACACGATTAGCATTATGCCTCTTGAAACAAGAGGCCGTTTATTACATTGGCCGATAAGCTGGGCTTTTCTTTTTCTCTGTATTGTCGTAGTAATTCTGCCAATGCAGGCGTTGCCCCTGACAATCATTCTACCAGCTGTTTACTGTCTCTGGTCTGAGAGATTTTCCGGGCTTAAACCTTTTGTGATAAGTCTGATGCCTGCACTCTTAATGGTGTATCCGCCATTCATGCCAGGCACGCTTTTATATCTGGCTTTTGTTGTTTGCGGGTTTTTGCTGTCTTTAGCTGAGAAAAAACGATTTATCGGTCTGGCTATTTTTGTCCCTAGTGTTTTACTAGGGATAATCTTTATCCTCAGTATTTGCATTCTGGCTCACAAACAATCCATGAATCTCGCTGAATTCACGCAGGTATCAGTCAGTCATATGATGGATGAGGTGACTGGTCTATATGCCCAAATGGTCACATCACGTGATATGATGGAATTCAAGATGAATAGAACAGCTATAGAAAATAGAATCCTGCGACTTTCTCCTGCAATTTTAGTTTCCGGTTTTACGTTTGTTATGTGGCTGAACCTGATTATTACTGCAGCCATAAAAAGGAACATCAGGTTGATTTTCTGGAAAAGTCCGGATTGGGTGCTTTTCGTCTTTGTCTGTACAGCCCTGTGTTATGTTATGGTTGAAATTGCACACGTATTTCAGAATCAAATCCTGGGTCTGGCCGCTCTAAATATATTTTTCATGGCCTTACAAGCTTATTTTTTCCAAGGTATTGCAATTGTAGGCTATTTCTTTGATGTTCGGAATTGGAATAAAATCTTCAGATGGCTTATTTATCTATTGATCTTCAGTCAAGTATATATCATGATACTGGTAATTGGTCTCGGATTGTTTGATGTCTGGTTTGATTTCAGAAAACGAATGAGTAAACTCATAAGGAGATAGAAAATGAAGGTTGTTCTTTTGGAAAGTATTGAAGGCCTTGGCAGTGTTGGTCGGGAGGTCAAGGTGAAAGACGGGTATGCCAGGAATTTCCTGATCCCGAAAGGTATGGCACTTCAGGCCACAGACAGTAATCTTAAGGCCTTTAAGGACAAGATCGAATCAAGGGTGCGATCTGAAGCAAAAACCAAGGAACATGCCGAGAAGCTTTCCGAGCAACTGCAGGCGCTCACCTTGAGTTTTAATATGAAAACCGGACAAGAAGGCAAGTTGTTCGGATCAATCACGAGCACACATATTTTTGAAGCTCTGAAAGATAAAGGATTTGAGATTGATAAAAAGAAAGTAAATTTGTCTGAACCCATTCGTCATGTTGGGACACACGAAGTTGGTTTGCGGCTGTATGAAGGAGTTAACGCAACCTTGAAAGTTGAAGTAAAAGCTGAACCAGAGGAGTAGAGGATTGGACAACGCTGCTGCAACTCTCCCTTATAATATGGATGCTGAACAGTATCTAATAGGGGGGGTGCTGCTGGAAAATTCAGCACTTGATAATTTAACAGAGATCATCAGCCCGGAAGACTTCTATTCGCAGCGGCATAAAATTATCTATGCCGAGATGCTCAAGATGCGTGATAAGGGGGTGCCTATTGATATTGTATCACTCCCTGAGGCCCTTGGCGTCAATGTCGGTCTCGAAAAAGTCGGGGGTGCAAGTTATATTGCCCAACTCGGTGAGCGTATTCCAACTACCGCTAATATTGAATATTATGCAAAGTTGTTAAGGGATAAAGCATTGCTGCGATCACTGATTACCGGGGCGGGTGAGATTATTAAAACCGCACGGTCTCCGATGGAAGATGTCAGTGAGGCCATCGATGCGGCCGAACAGATAATATTCAATGTTCACAAGGAACTGCGTGATAAGAAAAGTGGATTGATCAAGATAGGAACACTCCTGCCGGAAATCTATCATAATCTCAGCAGACTTTCCAAGGGTGAGATTGTACATGGTTCGGTTCAAACCCAATTTTCTGATTTGAATGAAAAACTCATGGGTGGTCTTCATGCAACAGACCTTGTAATTGTGGCCGGAAGGCCATCTATGGGGAAAACATCCCTGGCCGTGAATATAGCCCAGTACGTGGCAATAGAGGAAAAATCACCGGTTGCCATATTCTCGCTGGAAATGGGAAAAGAACAGCTTGCAACCCGAATGCTGTCTTCCCAGGCCAGAATTGATCAAGCGAAGATCAGAAAAGCCACATTGAAGCGGGAGGACTGGAACGTATTAATAGATGCATCCAATATCATTTCAGAAGCACCCCTGTATATTGATGATACTCCGGGTATATCCCCTATGGAAATCAGAGCAAAATTGAGGCGGCTGGCCATGAAAGAAGACCTTGGACTGGTTGTGATAGATTATATGCAGTTGATGAGTTCCAGCACGAAGAATAATTCCCGGGAACAGGAAATTTCTGAGATATCAAGAGGTTTAAAGTCTATTTCAAAGGAGTTCAATGTTCCGGTGATTGCATTGAGCCAGCTTAATCGTAAAGTTGAGGGTCGGGAAGATAAACGCCCAATGATGTCGGAGCTGAGAGAATCCGGTGCTATTGAACAGGACGCGGACATCATTTTTTTCATTTATCGCGATGAGTTTTACCACCCCAATTCTTCAGACAAAGGTATTGCCGAACTTATTATCGCCAAACACCGAAACGGACCGACTGGAACAGTAAAACTGAAATGGTTCCCTGAGATAACGACGTTTGAACCGTTGGATTCGTATCACGAGTAGGAAAGCTTCAAACAACAAGCAGTGGATTAATTCGGCGAAGGCGACAAATTCGTTGATTTTTTTAATCAAAACTTTTTTCTTTTTAAGTAATGACAATTTGAACTTTGGATATCATCCAGCATTATTGACTGTTCTTTTTCTATTGCATTTTTCATGCGCTGTAATGAACGGGCTTCAATCTGTCTGACCCGTTCCCTGGTTACCCCGATTTTTATGGCAATATCTTTCAGGGTGGCCGGAGGTTCACTAAAAAAACGTTCTTTGATAATAAAGATCTCTCTGTCAGTCAGAATAGGGGGGTCTGCACCTAAGAGATCCAGCAGATAAATTTGACGCTCTTTGGATGCATATGAGTCTTCCTGGTCAGGATCATTGTAGAGTAGGCGATCAATAAGCTTTTCTTCACTGTCGACATCGGTTCCAACACCGCAATCCAAGGACACGAGACCCTTTGCGTGAGTAAGTCTTCCGGTGTGTATTTGAAAGCTTTTATGAATAAAATTTTTGATGTAGGCCTTAATCCACCATATGGCATAGCAGATAAATCGAACACCTTTATCCGGGTCATATCTGGTGATAGCCTTGACAAGACCCATATTGCCCTCTTGAATAATTTCGAGAGGACCGTAGCCTAAATGAAAATATGATTTACTGATTTTTACTACAAAACGCAGATTCGAGGTGATAATCTTTTTGCCTGCATCAATATCTCCCTGCTTGTAAAGATAGGCCAGTCGGAGTTCTTCCTCGGGTGTAAGCAAAGGATAGTCTTTGATACGTCTGGTGTAACGTTCCAAATCGGAAGATGTAGATATACTCCCCATTGGCCCCTCCTTACTGAAGACGGCAAG
>JAFGIF010000060.1 GCA_016929755.1 Deltaproteobacteria bacterium
GATCCTGAACCCTGAGCCCATGTTTCCCTGTACAAAATCCACGGTTATCGGTTTGGCCTGTTCGAGTAGGGTTTTGTCGACAACATAGGTATTGCCGTTATCCTTGAAAACTTCATCTTTGTCATTCGGCTCATCCAGAGCCATGCCCAGAGAGGGCCCGCTTCAGCCGCCTTCCATGAGCATTATCCGGATCGGCGATACCGTTTCTCTTGTTTTGAAAAATTCTTGAATCATCTCACGTGCTTTTTCGGTTACTTCAAACATGAACCTGCTCCTTATGATTGGTATTTTTTGCAAGATCTCGGTTCTTTCAAGATCAAGTTGTTTCTCTATGCAGATTTGTAATGGTACAGTTGTCTTTCAGGTCTGATTTTGCCGGGCGTTGAATGGTTCTATGGATTAGCCTGTCATAATAATCAACAATGCCATCTACCAGACAATAACATACACATGGTCCGTCAAGAGTTCCCTGGATCCAGCCGGTTTTTTTCAGCATTTTCAAATGTTGTGAGACACTCGATTGTGCCAGTGGTACAACGCCGACGATATCTCCACATATACACCTCGACCGGGGTGACTGTTTTGCGAGAAATTTTACGATTTCGACCCGGGCAGGATGGGCAAGCCCTTTGGAAAGACAGGCAAGGATTTCTTTGCTTTCCTCAACTGAAAGAATCTCAATCGGAGGATATGCAATGTGATTTTGATTACAGCAAGTTTTATCCATTGATTAATTCGCGAGTTATGCATGGTTTACGAAAAATAATATAGGCCGAGAAAACCAGTTGTCGGGCATCCTTGTCGGCACCCCAGCTTTGAATAATGTCCGCGCTGTTTTCTTTGTTTGTTATCGATATGTCTTCAAAACCGAGACTATCCAGGATTTCACTCACCTCACCGGGTGAGCCGGCGCCGCTTATTCAGGCGGTGTAGGCTGCCGGATCGTTCTTGATCGATTCGGGGAATTCGCCCGAGCGCAGAATATCAGAAATGATGACTCGGCCTCCCGGTTTTAAAACCCGCAGGATTTCTTTATAAACCGAATGCTTATCCGGGGAGAGGTTTATCACGCAGTTCGAAATGACCACGTCCATTGAACAGTCATCCACCGGCAGGTTTTCTATTTCACCCAGGCGAAATTCAACATTCGAATAGTTATTGTTTCGGGCATTCTCCCGCGCCTTGGCTAACATCTCAGGCGTCATGTCAACGCCGATAACCCGGCCTTCAAGCCCCACTTCTTTTGCAACGAGAAATGCATCGAAGCCTGCCCCACTGCCCAGATCGAGCACAACCTCTCCGGGTTGTAACCCGGCCATGGTTATGGGGTTGCCGCATCCGAGGCCAAGATTGGCCTCGCCAAGTCCGATTGAAAGCTGGTCGGGTGTATATCCGAGTTTTTTACCGAGGTCCTCAATGGTGGTCAGTGAGCCGCATGAACTTGTGAGGCAGCAGCCCTGGGAGGATAGAGCTGCTTGTGCATACCTTTCTTTAACGTTTTTTTTGATATCTTTTTTTTGTGATGTCATATCTTTTTTGCTTTATCGTAAATTTACGATGATAAATAATTGCTGAAAATTTCTTTGTCAACACTTTTCTCTTTGGTTTATAATAATAAAATAAATTTTTCGGTTCGTTTGCGGTGTATAATCCATAAAAAGGAGAGTTGAGATGTTTGAAAAAATACTCTACCCCACGGATTTTTCCACCATGGCCAAGAAGTCCTTTGACTTTATTGAGAAGCTTAAGCATGCCGGTGCCAGGGAGGTGGTTGTTATGAATGTACTTGATATCCGGGACATCGATATTCTGGGCACATCTTACAGCGGGCAAGATTTTCTGCCGGTCCAGCAGGCCCTTGAGGATAAGGCCAAAGAGGAAATCAGCTATATCGGCAATGAACTCAAACAGTTTGGGCTTCGAGTAAAAACCAGAGTGGAAAAGGGGATTCCGTTCAGGGAAATACTGAGGGTTGCCGAGGAAGAAAATGTCTCACTCATCGTGATCGCCTCGCACGGCAAGAGCAACATCTCCGAAATGTTTCTCGGTTCTGTCTCGGAAAAAGTGATCCGGAAATCCAAGAGGCCTGTGCTGGTTATCAAGCGCTAGACAGGCAAGACAGACCGGTGCAAATTTAACCCTCCTGCGCGCCGCGCGAACGATAATTCCGTTGGGAAGGGTGTTTGACGTTGCTCTCCCGTTAAAATTTTAAAAGCATCAATACGTTGCAACATAATCTGTGTTGGGAAAAGAAAAAAAAGATTATAATTTGTATGCCTGCGGGGTGTAGAAATTTACAGGCATAGTTAAAATGATGTATGAATCAGCATTCATTATTCTTTCAAAACAGTAAAATTTCTCTTGCATAAGGGCAACCTATCGTGTATAAAATGAACCGTGATTCAGAATAATGCTCTGAATTCATAGAATAATATTATATATATAAGGAGTGTGCTGATGGGAAGGTTAAAAATTTTTGTGTTTGTGGCGTTAATGTTGTTTGCAGCTTCTACAGCCGCTATGGCATCTGAAGTGGCTGTTGGTTATGTAGACTGGGCAAAGATTATTTACGTTGCGGCTTCCTTATTAGCGGCTGGTTTGTGCATGGGTCTGGGTGCCATTGGCGCCGGCGCAGGCATGGGAAATGCAACCTCGGGTGCCAGTGAAGCTGTTGGAAGAAATCCCGGATCCCAGGGTAAAATCATGCTGACCTTAATGGTTGGTCTTGCCATGACAGAATCTATTGCAATTTATGCTCTCGTAGTAACCCTTATTATTCTCTATGCTAATCCATACAAGGCAATAATCCTGGGTTAACCTGAAAAGAGATATGATTCCAAAATGTTGTGAGAATTTAATTTCGCCATCAATGGTTTTTTGTGGGAGAAGGGATGAAAGGTTTTCATCTTTTTCATGATGCGAACAATCACAACTGTCTTCTTTTTTATGGGATTGTTATTCAGTTGATATACAGGTGGATGGTTTAACACGGTCAGGAGATGGTTATGGATCAGGAAGGAAAAAAGAGATTCAGCTTTGCAAGTGTTGCTATAAGCTTTTTTATTCTTATAGTGCTTCCTCTGAGTATTACGGGCATCATAATCAGCAGAGGTGTCGTTAAGGTAGGAGAGGAGGCAACTCAGGCGAATCTGCGCATCTTGGACGAGAATCAGAAACAATCGATTGAAGGGCGGGCCAAGACTGTTGCAGAGGCTGTTGCCCAGTTTCTTGACGAGCGGGAAAAGGATGTGCGCATAGCTTCGATTCTGCCGCGAAACGAAACGGCTTATTCAACATTTCTGGCTTCCAACACTCGCGGAGTTATCCAGGTTTCAGAGATGGGGCTCGTGAAAGTTCCCAGCCCTGTTTACCGGGAGATTGCATTTCTCGACAAGAACGGCAAAGAGATTATAAGAGTAACGGTAGACGGAGTTGTTAAGCCTCAAGACCTCAGGGATATGTCAAAGCCGGAAAACGGCGAATATGGCGTTGAGGAGTACTTTTCAAAGGCAAAGAGTCTGGCGCCGGGAGAGTTTTACTTTGGTCCGGTTCTCGGTTACCACGTTAACAAAACCGAATTTGAAGCCGGAAAAAATTTCGATGGTATAATTCGGATGGCTGCTCCGGTATTTGATTCTTCCGGATTTGCCGGAGTGGTGGAATTGGCTTTGAATTTTATCCACATCATGGAATTTACCGATCATATCATACCAACAGAAGCAGGCATGACATATGCCCGGGTTGACTTGAGCGAGGGTAATTACGTCTATATGGTTGATCGTGAAGGGTTTGTGATCTCGCATCCCCTTGATTACTTCATAAAAGGCTTAAGCAAAAATAAAGTCCCTCTTCCGGTAGTAGATGAGAGCAGTTATAAGAAATATCTGGAGACAGGAAACGGTATAATCAATGTAGCACAGATGGGATTTGTGGATGAGAATCTTCCCAGGATTCACGCCCTGGCTTCGGAAGGGAAATTAGGCTCCTTTACCTATGCCCTTGAAACAAGCCGGATTTTTGTGGCCTATGCTCCCATTCCATACTATGGTGATGGCTTCAGTAAGCCGCAGGGGTTCGGATGGATCGGCATGACCGTGGATATTGACAAGTACCGCCAGCTGAGCCAGGCCAAGGTTGAAGAGATTCAGCAGAAAGTTGCCAGATGGCAGAAGTCCAGCATCATGGTTGTAATCGTGTCTCTGATTCTGCTTTTTGCGATTGCACTGATTCTGTCAAGGGGAATCTACAGGGCCATCAGCAGTGCACAGGACGAAAACGAAATTCCGCCGGCTTCGGATGACGAAGACTAAGGTGTATTTCTTTAATTGACAGCAGGCAGGATGATGGTTCTATCTAGGAACGACATCCTGCCTTCACCAATAAACCTGCCATGATCATGTTTGTGTCCATGCTAATCCAGGACCGGCGAAAACACAGATGATAC
>JAFGIF010000307.1 GCA_016929755.1 Deltaproteobacteria bacterium
CAAAAAAGCCAAAGAAAAGAAGAATATTGAAATAAGCGCCAATGAATGGCTTATGCCCTTTAAAGAACCGTTCTTCTGTGAGTCTCATATTTGAGATACTTGTGGGGAAAACAGAGATACTCTTGATAAATATGATATTAATAACAAACAATGCATGCAGAGAAACACCCGCATGAGACAGATGTGTAAGCATCGAGGGATAATTCAGAGAGCATTATGGAACCGATAGGATTTATCATTATAGGAGGACTGGTCCTTGCGATATGGATCGCCACTAAGATTGGTGCCGATCATTCGAGAGAAGTGTGTGCGGAGGCTCATCTGAAGGGAAGTCTGGGAGAACGAATCAGACTGGCGAAAGAAGAATGGGAAACTATGTCTGATGAAGAGAAGGCTGAGTATTTCCGAGGAAGCACTGACTCTCTTTGGAAAGACGATTCCTTTTATGAAAATCCTCTTTATAGCGGGATTGAGGGCAATAAATATAGCTAACTTATCATCTATGATTTTTCTAAAGTTCTCGTTTACCTTGGAATTACCATAATACTGATAAAGACAATTTTCAGAGGCTATTTCTTGCTATCAACATCAACGGGATCTAAAAATATTCCTTTAGCTGTGTTGCCGGCTGCTTCATCCCACGTGGGAGTTGATGCTCTACGGGTTGGTTTCGCGGCTAATCCCTCTCCCGTCAGAGTCTTTATATCTCTGCTGACATATGCTTCCTGCATTGCATGTCCGATATCCACCCCGCTGAGGCCCTTTTCACGCGCTTCTTTCCGCCTCACAGTTGATCGAAACACAAGATAATGATTCCTTCCTGTAATACTCAAATCTCAATTAATAGAATTTATTCAACTTTTCTATTGACAATTTCCAATTAATGCAACTTTATTGGACACAATAAATTTGTCATAATTATCTTTATAAAATCCATTGACATTATGACAGCCTTGGCATATATTATTGCCATAAAGGAGGTATTATCATGAAAAACTCATTGAATAAAATAGGTTCAACAATAAAAGCTTTACGCGAAAGTAGCGGACTTACTCAAAGTAACATTGCCAACTATCTTAAAGTTGACCAGAGTTTGATATCAAAGTTTGAAGCTGGAGAACGCCCTATAAGCGCCGATAAGCTTGAGAAATTATTAACCTTGTTTGGAGCCAGCATGTCAATTTTTAATGAAACTGAAGGCAAAATCAAACCATTGTCACTTGCACTTAGAGCAAACGAAATAAGCGAAGAGGATTTAGAAATCGTATGCGCAATAAATAAGATTGCCTTAAACTGTGATTTTATGACAAGGCTACTAAAGGGCGAGGTTCGTTAATGAATAAAATTGATTTATGGACAAAAGCTAATATGTTGCGAAATCAGTTAGGGGAAGACCCTCAATCGCCGATAGATATCTTTTCGCTAGTATATACCATTGATCATCTTACAGTCGTATTTTACCCTATGGGTGACAGGATAAGTGGAATGTGTATAAAAGGTCAAGATAGCAATGTCATTGCAATTAACTCTGCAATGTCAGTTGGCAGGCAACGTTTTTCAATGGCGCACGAGTTGTTCCATTTGTTTTACGATAGTAATATGGCCACAACTATCTGTTCGAAAAGAATAGGTGCTGGGAAAGAAGCAGCAGAAAAGGACGCTGACCAGTTTGCTTCATATTTTTTAATGCCACCAGATGCATTGATTAATGCTATAAAACGATTCAAGGAAAAAGAAGGAAATAAATTAACCGTTAATAGCGTAGTAAAGCTGGAACAATATTTTAGAGTAAGCAGGCAGGCTATACTCATTCGCCTAATTGAAGAGAATGAATTAACCGAAGATGAGGCGGACTCAATGAGAAAAGATGTTATACGCTCTGCCATATGTTTGGGATATGATGACTCGTTATACCGACCGCTCTCTCACCAAAAGCAGCATATGACTTACGGGTATTATATTCAGCAAGCTGATGAAGTATTTGAAAAAAAATTGGTTTCAAGTGGAAAATATGAAGAATTGCTATTAGATGCTTTTCGTTCGGACCTCGTTTATGGCGATTCTATAGAAGGAGGCGAATTGATTGACTGATCCAATTTTCTTCGATAATGATTGCCTATCTGCATTTCTCTGGGTTGGAAAAGAAAATCTTTTAGTTAAACTATATCCAGGACAAGTTGTTATTCCCAAGCAAGTTTACGATGAACTATCTGCTCCTGGAGTTGCACATCTCAAGGCAAAGGTCGATGTTCTTTTAAGTCATAAGCAAGCTTCAATTGTTAAAATAGATGTTGGAACAGAATTATACGATTTATATTACCAATTGACAGTAAATCCAGATTCTGGACATGTGATAATCGGTAAGGGTGAGGCCGCTTCAATTGTTTTGGCAAAATTTAATAATGGGGTTATCGCAAGCAATAATTTAAGAGATATTTCTTCATACATAAAAGAATTTTGTTTAAAGCATGTGACCACCGGTGATATTCTTACAGAAGCATTCAATAGATATTATATAACAGAATCAGAAGGTAATAAAGTATGGTCTGCGATGTTATCCAAACGTCGCAAACTTGGGGCAACGACCTTTTCGGATTATCTAAAATCTAAAAATCCTTAAACGTAAATCATTCAAAGCCGTGGCTTTTGAATTTCGCGTGTGCTTCTCCACGCTTCCCATAAACACCTATTATACATATGCACTACGTATCATATTTTCCGGCATTGAGTTTTATTTCTGCGGGTGCAATTGATAACAATAAGTTGTCAGGAGTTTTGAAAAGTTAACATTGGCTACAGGAATAATATGGAGGGCATCATGATTTGGTTTTTAATCGGGGCAGCCGTAATTGTAGTGTTCCTGTGTTTCCGTTCCGTTTCTGACGACCCCCATGCATGGGACTTTCTCGGTGTGTTGGGCCTTATACAAGGTGGAGCATCTGATACTGATTGGGATTCGGATGATCGTGAATCCCGTTTCACTGATTGGAATAAGGAAGATGATCTAGGGACCATATAAAAATGTTGTGCAAAAATCGTAGGAATAACTCTTCTGTCAAAACATTTCAGGGCCTAGTAGAACGCCCCTTTCCCCTGTATTCGTTCCCACCGTCTACGGCAGTTCCATTTTCGGACGTTTTATCTCTTCAAATCCCGAATCGGGTGCATCTCGTCTGATTACTCCTGTGGGATGCTGTTCTCTATGAACCATGGTTCCTGCTTTCTCCAAACCTTCCGCCTGTTCCGCATTCATGTGTATGACGGTATCCGCAAGAGCCTGCATGGCGGATTGCTTCTGTGCGTCTGACGAATCGCTTCCGAGAACTATGTTTGTAACCTGCGTCATCACGTCTCGGGCTGATTTGCTTTCGATTTGAGACACATTTTCATCACTTCCTTTGAAACTGGCCCCACCGGAAGCAATACCCGGTATTTTAATATCCACTCCCCCCTGTGCGGACCAACTCTTTGTGAGCCTGTTTATCTCTTTCCTGTCCATGGTTCCCTGATAGAATTTACTCACCTCTGAAGCGAATTGATTGGCATATACGGCGCGGTGCAGGGGATCATGCATGGCCTCCTTCGGAATATTTCCCCGCATAGCCATTGCAAGTGCACCTTTATAGTTCGGTCCCTGTTCCTGAGTCATGCTTATTACTTGCTCGTTGTCTCCTCGGGATGAACCCACGAGCGTGATTCGCTTGCCTTCATCGGTTACGCCGTCTATTGACACCTTGCCTCCGCCGAGATCAGTTCTCCTGGCTGATGTGAAATGATGACCTCCGAATTGCCCGCTCCATCCGAATTCTTCTTTGACGTCATGTTTGGCGATACTTTCCTCCCCCAACTTTGCGCTTGTCCAGACGGCCTTTCCGGTTTTCGGATCAATTACCTGTATCCGATCCGCTCCATCAGCGTCATGGCTCAGTATCACGCTACCGGTCGAGGCGGTGAAGCCTCCTTCACCCTTAATCCCGACGATCTCTCCCGTGCCGGGGTCAAAGTGAATCGCATAGTGGCCCGCGGTCGCCCCTTCCTTTCCGGTTATCCTTCCGGCCTGCTCCGTGTTCAGGTCGGATTCTTTTGTTCCGGTGTTGTGTTCGGCGACTCTGACACCTTTATTGGTGGCCACCAGGGATGGGTGCAGGTTGCCATCGGTGTCCGTCCACATATTCATCCGGGCGGTTGCGCCCGCCAGGTCTTCGGGCCTGACCGATATTCCGTACCCGCTTAAATAGTTTGCGAAGTTTTCGGCCTCCTCGCCGGGCTTGATTATTCTGTCGCCGATTCCCTGGGATGCCAATTGGGCCCGGCCGAGAGGATGGCCGGCGATATTTGCGAGGACAGCCCCAGTTTCCGGTGTTATCCTTCCGGTCTGGGCAATATCGTCCAGCGCCCTCCTTACCCCCATTTTTGCATCTTCATTGAGCTTTTTCGATAATTCGGTACTGTATGCGCCATCATCTCCCACGACGGTAACCCTGTCGCCGCTCGCTTCCAGGCCAATTCCTTCAGCTTGGCCTGCCTGTACACCCACTGCCAGCGGCTTTCTGCCGTCACCGATTATCTGGGCAGCGCCGCCCGCAGCTTTACCCCGGAGAATATCCTGTTCTGCGTTCAGCATTTTATCCACATCACCGCCGAATGTCCTGTCTGCCGCGGCTTTGATCGCACTGGTGTGAGCAATTCTTTCTCTCATGCCCATGACATTTGCGTCCGCTACCCTGCCGGAAGCGACGCTTGCGTTACCGCCGCCGATTGTATCCACTGCTCCGAGGTTGGTATTTATGTCGGTAAACTCCTTGTACGTATCCGCAGCGGCCGTTGCATCAAACTTATACAGGTTGGAATATGCTTCCGTGGGAACGGAGCGTCTCAGGGCGGACAGTTCCGACCCTCTTCCCTGGGGAGTTGCAACGCTTGCGCCCGCCATTGCGCCGTATCCTTTCATGTTGAATCCCGAGATTGCGTGC
>JAFGIF010000061.1 GCA_016929755.1 Deltaproteobacteria bacterium
CCTGTTAGATAATGTTGAATAGAAAATTTATTGACATACGGCATCGATTTAGAACGCTTAAGAACACATGCCATTCCATGCCGTGAAAGCAAGGTGAAAAATGAATGCTTTTAAGGACAAGACCGCAATAGTTACCGGAGGGGCTTCAGGAATAGGGCGCGAGTTATGCCGGGAGCTTGCTGAGGCAGGTGCTAAGGTATACGTTGTTGATATCAATGCTGAAGGGGCGAAGGATACTGCATCAATCATCACAAACGAAGGAGGAAAGGCCGAGTCGATTGCCATCGATATACGCGACCCCGATGCTGTGGAAAAAATGGTTAATTCGGTCGCATCGAAGGACTCCCTTGATTATATGTTCAACAATGCTGGCATGATAATGTTCGGTGAATTTAGAGATATGAATTATGACCAGTGGCGCAATTTCGTAGACACCGACATAATGAGTGTAGTCTATGGCACATTCAGTGCCTATAAAATAATGATTAACCAGGGGTATGGGCATATTGTTAATACCTCATCTGTGTTTGGCCTGTTTCCTTTTAGCCTTGGAACCGCATATACTGCTGTGAAACATGCGGTGACAGGATTAAGTCTGGCTCTTCGTCCTGAGGCGCATGACTTGGGTGTAAAAATCACCGTGGCCTGTCCGGGAACAGTAGATACGGAAGTAAGAAATACCTATACGGTTCTTAAAGGTGACAGGAATGCATTCAATTCATATATCTTAAAGCAGTTGACTCCGAACAAAGCTGCTTGCGCAATCCTGAATGGCGTACGGAAGAACAAGGGCATAATCGCGTTTCCATGGTACGATTTGATACCGTGGTGGCTCTACCGGATTTCTCCCACCTTAAATTTCTGGTGGCAAAGGAAACTGGTAAATATGTTTCGAAGAAAAATCCGGAACAATGAATAAGGGGAACACAATACAAAATATATTATTAAGGAGGGATGATGATGGATAAAGAATGGATACGACAAAAGGTTGAGAAAAACATTGGCACTATTTACGGACTCAAGAATCCAACGGATAGGGATGTTGATACAATGGTTGATACAATGTTCGCTCAATGTCCGACCTTCCAATTTCCTGGTTTCATGGAACTTAATCCTTTGTTCGGGAGTATTCAGGGTGTTTTTCTCCTCAAAGAGCATTTCAAGAGCTTTTTCAACACGGTTGAAGTGCTTAATTTTGAGAAACAATACATCATTGTTGATGGATTCAATGCTGATGCACATTATATGATGGAATTGAAGTTCAAAGAGTCGGGCTCACGCTATGAGTTTGAGCTCCTGTTTTTTATGGATATCGATATGGAAGGACGAGTTAGGGATCTAAAACTTTATTTCGACACTGCTACCTTCCTGAAAGCAGTAAAGACCAAAAATGGAATGTTTAAAGACGTGAGAGAGGCTGTGCCTCATACAGAATTCAAACCAGATTCCAAGTTGAAAGCAGCCGCAATAACCTCCGATGCCTATGTCCAATTCGGTGTGGCATATTATGGTTTTGGAAATTGGGAAGATTTCTATTCAAGGCTGAGCAATGGCGTGGAGGTGGTTTTCAAGTCTAATGTAGACGTTCTTCCCTATGCCGGGCAGTATTCGGGTTCGGGAAGTGAGGGATTTAAAAAATGGTTGGATGATCTGATGAGTCTCTGGTCCCTTAACGCGTTTAACTTCACCAAGGTCTATACAGAGGGTAATGCGGCAGATTTCATGATGCACGAACTACATTACTACAACAATCCGGACGGAACCAAGCGGTATCTTGATGTCTACATAGTACAGAGTAGTATGGTTAATGATGATGGAAAGATTGAATTATTCAAAAGCTACAATGACTCGGCTTGGCTGGATGAGACATTTTTTGCCAGCGAGGTCTATAAGAAACATTATGGATATCCGGCTGATTATCCAAAAGGTTTAAAGTAATAAAACATGATTTACGGGGTTTCCCATTTTTTATCTGCGGAAGCCCTGTAAAGAAAATTTATTACATGGCATGAATGATAAAAGACAGTATGTCAGAAATTGAGAAAACAGGTAAATATTCTATCAACTATTCAGCATCGGCAATAATGCTTTAAGGGATGACCATGACAAGCAAGAAGACATTCAAACGCGAATTGAAAAGACTCAACATAATGCAAGTGGCGAGATCATTATTCTTGGAGAAAAAACACAATGCTATTACAATGGATGAAATTGCCAGGCAATCCGGGATTACCAAAAAGACCCTCTACAATTATTTTCCCTCGAAACTTGCCCTGTATGTCCATGTTTTTGATGAAAAACTTCAGCAACTTCATAATGAGCTGACGCGATGTGCATCCCGGGAATTACCAACTGATAAATTGATCCTAGCCCTTTTCAATACACTTTTTACATTTACCAAGAATAACGAGAAATTTATGCGCCTGTTCTGGACACTTGATTCAGATGAGTTTGGTGGTGTCATTCCAGAGGAACTCATTCAACGTATCAAAATCTGGACCAAAGCGATGTCCGATGTTGTAATCTCAGTTGTAAGAAATGGGCAACAGGAAGGCTATTTAACTAATAGAGATCCTGCACTTTTGATACACTTGATGTCTGCGGTAAACAAAGGTATTTTTATTCATACGAATAAAGAAAGCAGGTTCAGTATCGCCGACATTGATCCGGAAGTTTTGTACAAGGAATATATTGCTCTGATATCAACAGGTCTGTTTAAGCCTTTGGCTGACAATGAAAAAGATACTATGCCATGATCTAAGTGGCTTTGTGTTGCATGGTTTCATAAAATAAATTGTGAAAAAGCAGCACATTATAAAGCGAGAATGATTTGTTTCTTACACGCTTGTTCTGAACAGATGTGCTGGTGCAGGTAGTCATAATGATTTTGGAATAACGAGGATCAAATATCCCGGATTAACCAAAATTATTATATCGGAAGAGATAAAAACATTTTGTATTGAAAATGTTTTCCAGCAAATTGGAAGATGGTAAAAATGGAATAATTTAACGTAAGTTATAGGGTAAATAAGGAAATCGATGAATTGGTCGCAAAAATATATTTCGAGAAAAGGCAGGTTTGGGAATATTTATTGATTGTTAGGAAGGTTATTGAAATATGACAACCGCAGAGAAAATTCTTGCAAGGGCTTCAGGCCGGGATATCGTCAGACCTGGTGAATATGTGACCGCAGAAATAGACAAGTTCATGAGCCACGATGCATTTGCAGCAGTGCATATGAGCCTTGCTTCCGTAGGAGTCCAAAAAATTTGCAACCCCGAACGGGTTGTGGTTGCCCTCGACCACTATGTGCCGCCCCCCACTCAACGGGCAGCGTCTATTCACCAGCTTGTCCGAGATGGGGTTCGCAAGTACGGGATCACGAATTTCTATGCAGAGCGGGGAGGCATTGCCCACCAGGTCATGATGGAGAAGGGACATGTTTTGCCCGGTCAGCTTGTTGTGGGAACCGACTCGCATACCTGTACATACGGAGCTCTGGGGGCAGCTTCGTGCGGGATCGGATTTTCCGAGATGGCCTATGCTCTTGCCACCGGAAAGCTCTGGTTCAGGGTCCCACAGACGATTCGTTTCGAACTCAATGGTGAACTCCCGTTTCCTGTCTCTTCCAAGGATATCATTCTCAAGATCGCTGGAGACTACTCTGCGGAAGCGGCACAGTATAAAGCTGTTGAATTCAGTGGTAGAGCTTCCCGAGATATGAGTGTTGAAAGCCGGATGACCATCAGTAACATGGCTGTCGAGATCGGGGCGAAGTTCTGCTTTTTTGAAACCGACGACAAAACACAGGCCTACCTGAGCAACAGAACCCATGAGCCATATCAGGAGATCCATTTTGAAGAGCCATCCGAAAATATGGAGGTTTACCACATCGATGTTTCGGAAATGGAACCAGTGGTGGCAATCCCCCATTGTGTCGATAATGTCAAACAAATATCGCAACTCGAACGCCTTGAGATTCACCAGGCAATTCTCGGATCCTGTACCAACGGCCGCTTGGAAGATCTCCGGATTGGCGCGGAATTCATCAAAGGCAAGACTGTTCATCCCAATGTCAGACTGCTGGTGATACCTGCTTCATGGGAAATTTACCGGCAGGCAATGGATGAGGGCCTTTTGTCAATATTTCTGGAAGCCGGAGGTATCATTCTGAATCCATCATGCGGTCCGTGTTTCGGTGCGCACATGGGGCTACTTGCTCCGGGTGAACGATGCATCTCCAGTACCAACCGAAATTTCAAAGGACGCATGGGGAGTGATCAGGCAGAGGTTTTCCTGGCATCGCCGGCTACGGTTATCACCTCTGCTGTGCATGGCTATATTACCGACCCGAGAGAGAGCTAAAAGGAGTTTTTATGGATGTGATCGAAGGCCGGGTATGGGTGTTCGGCGATAATGTTGATACCGATGCAATCGTCGCAGGAGAATATCTTGATGCACCAATAGAAGAGACGATCAAACATGTTTTCGCAAGTCTGAAGCCGGATTTTGTCAATGAGGTCAGACAGGGAGATGTAATTGTTGCCGGAAAAAATTTCGGCTGTGGTTCCAGCCGGGAGAATGCTCCTGCGTCGCTGAAGGCCGTCGGGATCAAATGTATTATCGCCGAATCGTTTGCCCGGATTTTTTTCCGCAATGCCATCGCTATCGGGCTGCCGGTCATCAGCGCACTGGGGGTGCCCGGCCGTTTTCAGGAAGGAGATACGGCCAGCATCGATTTCAGCCGGTCCATGATTGTGAATGTGACCGATGGTGATTCTTTGCACGCCGAACCTCTGGCGGATGAAATGATCGAAATCCTCGATTCGGGAGGAATTCTCGAAGTGTTGCGAAGGCATGGAGGGGGAAATCAATGAGCGGATGGAAGGAATATTTTGACAATCCTCACGGTCTGAAACACTACGTCATCCATACCGGAAATGTTCACATGGCAGGTAACATACACTTTAACCGCAAGAGCCCCGGATTCAAACAATTTCCGGCGGATAAGCGCTTTAATCCGGTGTATGCCCACTTGATCGAACATCCCGAGAAAGGCTACGTTCTGATGGATACCGGTTTGCATTCATCATTCGCAGACAGCAGCAGCGGTAACATCGGATATCTCCTGGGAAGAATTATAAAAACGAAGAGCGAAGCAGGAATGGATGTAGTCAGCCAGCTGAAAAAGATACATGTTTCTCCGGATCAAATTCGATATATTGTTTTATCCCACCTGCACGCGGATCATCCCAGTGCACTTCCGTCGTTCAGACAAAACAGATCTGTGAAGGTATACGTAGATCAGGATGAACTTCAGGCAGCAAAGTCGATGGTTGGCCTTTTTCAGGGCTATGTAAAATCTCATATCGCTGGATTTGACCTGTTTCCTATTAAATATTCTTTTCAGGTTACCCCATTTGGTCAGGTTCTGGATTTCTTTGGTGACGGAAGCATTTTTATTGTTCGGACTCCAGGCCATACACCCGGACATGTCTCGGCGATTTTGAATATGATAGACGGCCCTGTTTTTTTGACTTTCGATGCCGCACACCGCAAGGCCAATATAGACGAAAATATCCCGCCAAAAGGTGAATATTCATCTGCCTTGAAAAGCATTGAGAACATCAAAACATTTATCGGTGCCTTTCCCGACACCCGAGTTTTTTATGGCCATGACCCGGATCAATTGAAGACGTTAAGATTTATACCGGAATTCTATTCATAGGAGATACTTCAAATGAAGCACAAGACACTGAGAAGATTGATTGAAGAAGGCGAGTTGGTGCAAGCTCCCGGTGTTTATGATGCACTTACAGCCAAGATCGTAGAAGCCGAAGGTTTTAATGCAGTCTATATGACTGGGTATGGAGTATGCGCATCCAGTTTCGCATTTCCCGATTATGGCCTTTTGACCATGACAGAGATGGTTGAGAATGCTTCACGCATTGCTGATGCCGTTGAGATCCCGCTCATCGGAGATGCAGACACTGGCTACGGAAACCCCATCAATGTAGTTCGAACGATCCGCGAGTATGAAAAGGCAGGGGTTGCCGCTATCCAGATTGAGGATCAGGTGTGGCCCAAGCGATGCGGACATATGTCCGGCAAAAAAGTAATTGATTTGTCTGAAATGGAAGGAAAAATAAAAGCTGCGGCTGATACCCGAAGAAATGATGATTTCCTTATCATTACGAGGACCGATGCGATTGCAACTGACGGATTTGAGCATGCGATTGAACGAGGACTGCGTTTTGCCGAGGCCGGAGCAGACATTATTTTTATTGAGGCCCCTGTTAATAAGGAGCAGGTATCGATGATTCCAAAACTCATTCCTGACAAACCGCTCCTTTTAAACCTTGCTCCATTGACACCGAATTTCTCTGCTGATGAAATCAGGGAGATGGGGTATGCAATCGCCATTTATCCCGGGGTCTGCCTTGCCGGTGCCGTAAGTGGTTGTATCGATGAGGTCAAAAGGTTAAAAGCTTCCGGCAAACAGCGAGATTTCAGTGAATGGGTTCAGACATTTACTGAATTTAATACCTTGCTTGGTGTGACGTATTACCAGGCGCTGGAGCAGAAATATAAGATCTGATCCGTTTATTATAAAAATATTGCAAGTTAACTGGAACTCTGAGGGGAGGGTATTAATTCTGCTGAAGAACATGATGAAATCATTATTCAAAAGAAGCATTTGATGATGTATTATTAAAGACTTCGAAAAAATAGGAAGAGGAACAAAACCCTTCTGGCCGTTGCAAATGATTTCCATTTTATTTCACTTTATGCTTGCCCGGTCACCATTCCTCAAGCCTGAAGTTATTTCAGCACAACCCTCTTCAATCTCAATTGTAGCTTTGATCACATCATCGGTAATGACTAAAGAGATAAAGTGTGCGTTGAAGCACCTCTTTTTGAATGGTGCAGGCTTGACTCAATTTATCGATTGTGAAATTATTAAATAATATTATGAGAAAGCAGGTTCATACCCTTGGCTGGATCATTTATGTAGTTGTTTTCCTGATAAACATTTTGGCCTTCACCTATATCGTGGTATCGCTGAATCATGTCTGGGGCGAGATGAATGAATTTTTGCTGGACGCCAGTGGTTTCCGGATAAACTGGGTTGTTTATATCCTGATCCTTACCTCTCTTATCATTATATATGCCTTGTACCTCCTTATCCGGGCTGTAAAGCGGCACACCCACAGCATAACGGCTTTCCCCGGTTTCGTTCATCTGCTTGTGACCATTGTGATTTTTATTGTCTGGAATGCGATGTTCACCTTGGTGCTTTCGGAAGCGAAAGATCAGCTGTTCATGAAGGCCCGGCAGGATTTTGTGCTGCCGGATGTGCTTGCACTTTCAGATGGCACGCAGGTCACTGATGCCGGGACATGGATTGAACGTCGCCGGCCCGAGATTCTGAAGCTGTTTGAAGAACAGGTCTACGGCAGGGCGCCTGGAAGGCCGGATGACATGCGATTTGAAGTAGTTTCCGTGGATCAGAAAGCCCTGGGCGGTATGGCGACTTGCAAACAGATACGCGTGTATTTCCTGGCGGAAAAAGACGAGCCCGGGATGGATATCCTTGTTTATCTGCCCAATGACAGCAAGCGGCCGGTGCCTGCCTTTATCGAATTGAATTTCCATGGCAACCACACCATTCATCCGGATCCCGGAATTTTTATCACGTCGCAGTGGGTGCCGAACAAACAGGGTTTTGGTATAACCGATCACAGGACAAGCGAGGCAACCCGCGGGGTGCGCAGCCACCGCTGGCCGGTGGAACACATTTTAAAGCGCGGCTACGCCCTGGCGACAATCTATTGCGGTGATCTCGATCCGGATTTCGACGACGGATTTCACAACGGGGTGCACCCGATGTTCTATCACGCAGGGCAGAGCAGGCCCGAGCCCGATGAATGGGGCACGATCGGTGCCTGGGCCTGGGGCCTCAGCCGGGCCATGGACTATTTCGAAACCGATGCTGATATCGATCAAAACCGGATTGCTGTTATGGGGCATTCACGCCTGGGAAAAACCGCCCTGTGGGCCGGGGCCCAGGATCAGCGCTTCGCCCTGGTGATCTCCAACAATTCCGGCTGCATGGGCGCTGCCATCTCGCGCCGTATGTTCGGCGAGACCATCCGCTATATCAATCGTGATTACCCGCACTGGTTCTGCGAGAATTTTGCGCAGTATATCGATCGTGAAGACGACCTGCCCGTGGATCAGCACATGCTGATCGCATTGATGGCGCCGCGTCCGGTTTATATTGCCAGTGCCGCAAAGGACCTGTGGTCAGACCCGCAAGGCGAGTTCCTCTCTGCCAAGGAAGCCGACCCGGTCTACCGCCTGCTGGGCACCGACGGCCTGGCTGTCGATATAATGCCCGAGCTGAATTCCCCAGTCACCAGTACCATCGGCTACCATATCCGGCCCGGCGGGCATGAGGTGACCTTATACGACTGGGATCGCTACATGGATTTTGCCGACAAATACATTTCGCAGGTAAATTGAATTTAAACAAGTAACTAAGAAAGGAATATTTATATTTTGTCAGAATGATATCTATTCGGCCGTTGTCAGTTGACTCAAATGCCGTGAAGTTGCTACTGCAAGGGTGTTTTCTTGTAATTTTTATTGCCTTTGGTTTATGTTCAACCTAAAAATATTACAATACCTTTGTTCTTTAGATTTTCTGTATAGTGCGTTGTATCTAAATTCTGTGATGAAGGAATTATGAAGAGGTTTTTGACTGCCGGATTAATTGTTATTATTCTTGCTTGGGCTGCTATGGTGGCATGATCCATGGATTCCTGCGGCTCAGTCGATTTGTAAAACATGGACGCGATGCCATCGACGAGGCGGCTGTTGCCCTGCATGAGGCTTTTAAAAAGCCATGATGTTTGCAGTAATTTTTTTTAAGTTTTAGCGATAGTCGATGCGGGCCTCGATGCGGCCGCTCAGGTCTTGCAGCGCCTCTGCAATATTATCAGCTTCTGCCCGGATAGCCCGGGACGGGCAAATTGTAATGCAGCGCCCGCAGCCTTTGCAGGCAGCGGCATCAAAGACAATTGTGTTGTTTGCGATCTGCCGGGCATGCACAAAGCACTCATCTACGCATGCCCCGCACAGTACGCACTTTTCATGGTCGGTAATCAGCGTAAACCCCTTGAGCTTGACGATCGAATCCTGTGAGATCTGCGGTAAATAGGCCACCGAGTTCATGATAATGCAGCAGCAGCGGCAGCAGAAGCATACTGTCAGCAGTTTGCCGCGGTCGCGCACGCCCCATAGAAAATTATCGGCCCTGAATCGTCCCACAAATGGAATCAGCCCATTATCAATACATTCCCGGGCGTGTCTGATGGCTTCATCCGCATCCACGTGTCTGCCGACGGCAGGGTCTATTTCTCTGGCGCCCTCGCCCAGCATTAGGCAGCCCAGTCCGATGGGGTGGTTGCGGCACTCGTTGCCGTCGCGGCAGGTGCAGCGTTTGATGATCACCCTGTGAGCCGAGCTGTGAATGATTTTTTCCAGCACAGATCGTGGCAGCAGGACATTATCCGGACCGGCGATTTCCTGGTTGACGGGCAGGTAGGTTATGTGAAAGTTTTTACCGCTCAACAGCGGAATCGAGATGCGAGCGGAAAGCTTTCCCAGCAGGGAAGTCTGCGTTTGTTTGAGCAATTTCTGTATCCAGGGAAATGAAAGGGCCTGGGCCAGCATCCACCAGCGCGGTCGTCGTGACAAAATGTTTACCCTCGCCCCAGGCACCTTTTGGAAAGATGCGCCGTTCGTTTTTTACAAATAAGAGATCGTGCTTGAAAGCACTTCATACACACCCCGGTGATAGAATCAGCTTACCCGTTCGTTGTTAGTCGTCCGCCTGCAGGTTGATAGTCAGTTCATTGTCCGCTGGTGCCAGATCACTCCACCAGTCATCGATCAGGCTTCTCTGGGTTGCGATGATCAGCTTGCTCCAAAGTTTTACACCTTTTGTGACAAGTGTTTTCTCGGGCTTGATCTCGTCCCCCTTAAGGTGGGCAATGTATGCCCTGGCGATCTGCGGGCTGAGTTTGGCCAGGTCGACCTCGGGAACTTTGTAGCCTATTAGCGCGTCGTCGGCCATGCCAACAGTGCCTTCGAATACATAGTTTTCAGCATATTCCGGAAAGCCGGTAGGGAGAGACGGGATCGAGGTGACAAAGCGACTCTTTATGGAAGCACTCTGGTCCTGCTTGATGTTGATGATGCGATAAGGGCAGGGGTAGGTTACGAGCGAGCCGGTTTCAATGTCGTAGATGGTGCCTTTCGGGTTTTCAAAAGTCTTCATGGTAATATCCTGGGCATGGAAATGACCGGTGAATACAAGCTTAACATGGTAGGCATTAAGCATACGGCCAACCCGGTCAAAATCATTTACCACATACTCTCCGTAGTGCTTCTCATTATCGGGATAATGTTCCAGAATTCCATGATGCATCATGACGATTACCGCCTTATTCGACTTCCTGGCTCGAATCAGCATGTTTTCAATCCAGACCAGTGTTTCTTCGGAGAATTCACCATCAACAATGTGATGTCCTTTAGCAGGGTTCTGCTTCCAGAGGCATGAATCCAGCGCCAGCAGCCACAATCCATCAATGGGTTCGGCCAGGTAGCTCAACGAATTCGGATCGCGCTCAATGGCAGAGGAATAGCCGAACTCATTATATATTTTAGCGAATTCCGTATCTGAAATGCTCAGGACCTTCTCGGTTTTATCACCGATGTAGCGCATTGCATCCGGGCAGGCAACGTCGTGGTTGCCGGGGATCACGTAGAGTTTTTTGCCGCTTTGGGCTATCCTGGCTAATTTTGCAGCAACCCCTTCGTGGCAGACCTTTTCGCCGTCCTTGGTCAGGTCGCCGCACACGATAACGAAATCGGCTTTCTCCTGTGATATGGCTTTTACCGCCGTATCCAGGATCTCTCCGGAGTATACGAGCAGTTTGCGGTCGTCGGCCAGGTAATCCTTGAATGCCTGGCCCGATGATCCCAGGCTGGTGTCATAATAGTGAAGGTCGCTCAAAATAATGAACTTGGCAGCCGGATAGGTTGGTTGATCAGCCAGCAATTCTTTCACAACCGGGTCGGTCTCATAGGTGAACGGTGCCTGATGTGCCTGGCTGCAGGCAAAGCAAATCATACACGCCATGATACCGATACCGGTAAATAGAGTATTTCTGGACATGATTCCCCCTCATTGAAATATAGTTATCGGAGATATATACATATATCTCAGATATCGCCTGCTCGCTCAAGACGTTTTTTTCTGCCTGCTGTCAAGGCGTATGTGGTCAGAGATGAAGGCAAATATGTATCAGCGCCCAGTCAGGATTGGGACGATCCTGAAAGTAATGCAAACATCGATCTAGGGGTAGATTAGAAAACCGCTATGATTGTGTTGCTGTGCGCGTGTCAACCCCTGGCTGCATCTGCAACGATACCGGCGATCTCCTTGTGGATTTCCATGTTGTAATTCGGCACAAAGCGCATGATGTTTTTGCAGAATTTTCCCTCGGTGCAGAAACCGAGGTTGCATTTGGGCTCGAACAGGAATGCCAGTTCCGGGATGCGTTCTTTAAGTTGCCCGGCCTTTATTTCCGAGGTGAGCCTCCTTTCGGGTTCGCACTCGTTACACAGACGAAGCGGCAGTTCCAGGCTTATGGCATTGATCAGGTCATAACTCTCGAGCGTGCGCACGCGGATATTGCGTGGAACGGTGTAGAGAGCGTCCCTTTCAGGAATATTGTTTTCAACAAGCTTGCCATAGAACATGATCTGACGGGAGGTATGATGGATATACTCTTTGAGCAGTTCCGGTTCGGTTTTCATCTCATTACTGATAACGAATGCCTTTTCAGCTTCGTCTACAATGGTATCGATATTGCCGTTACTTTCAATCTGCGGCCACAACTCGCGCACAATCGAGTATGCCCGACTGGCAGCATTATAGATCGACTCCACCTGCTGGGCCAGAGTACCGTGGCGTTTCTGTTCGCTCCAGACACGCCAGGAAAGCGAACTTATGGTCTGGATGTTCAGCGCCTCGTTGTACCTGCGGCACAGATTCGACAGGGATTCCTTGTTGTGGCGGGTGAGGGCATACAGGTGTGCTGCGTCCGTAAATTTCTGGGAGGTGGCGAACTGCTGTGCGAGGTTACCGAATTCCTGGATTGCGTTGTTCGATAGATCATTGATTATGCGCACTACTTCGGGTTTTAAAGGATTTCCGTATTCCTCGTGTCGCCCGGTGGCATAGTTGGCCTCGGGTTTCTTGAACACACAGTAGTGCAGATATGTTTCCCGGGGGATTGCTTTGCGCATGCGAAAAATTTGCCCGACTCCCATATCGCCTGCAATTTCCTCCATGCGATTGATAAAGATGGCACATTCCTCCGGCAGATAGGAGGTGCGGTTTTTGCGCTCTTCATCGACGGCAACGGCAAGATTCACCAGTGAACTCATGGGCAGTACGTAGAAGAGGTCGGCCGGATCATTATATGGCTTGAGTTTGTTAAAGGCCTGAATTGCATCGACCTTGTTCACAAATTTGTTTTTAATCTCATCAAAGATTTGAAAAAGGTCATGGGTTATCTTCAGATATTCATCGAACAGTTCGGGTTGTGAACTGATCGATTTCGGCACTACCAGTTCCACGGTCTTGGTTTCTCTCCTCCGGCCGCTGGTTACCAGCGAGCGGGAGTAGACCATGCCGGTGAAGGCCGAGTCGATCATCTTGGTGCCGTTGATGCCCAGGGCGATTACGGGCAGTCCGTCGAGTGAGTGACCCCTGCCGATACCTGAAAGATTTTTTCTGAAAATCGTTTCGGGAATACTCTTACCGTCGGAGATGATCTTTTCGAGCTCATCCAGCAAACCGGTGCGGTAGTCTACGGATCTGGAGACAGCCACCTGCAGCAGGGCGATTATTTCATCCGGGCCGAGAAAATCCCGACCGAGTTTGCTGCTGATTGAGGATTCACCCAGGGGTAGCCGGGGAAGAAAACCCAGAGATTCAACCTTGAGATCCTGCGGTTCAATGTAGCGGGTGCCATTGCATTCAAATGCCATATAATTTTCCCCTATTGAATTTCTTGTTCTATTCGCGTACGTCAATGTACTCTAAAACAATGTACTCTAAAATATGGATGTGATCTAGCTGAAATCAGCTCGTTTTATCAACCGCCCGATCGATTGCACGTTTCGCCACCGAGAAACACCATGCGTACGAACGTCCTCCGCCTTGATTGCGGGCATAGATAATATCCTCACAGATTTGCTGCAGATATCCTGCTTCCAGTTGTGAGCGGTACGGTAATTCAATCAGATCTCGCAATTCATCAGCGCCAATGCGCCTGGTAAGAATGCCGGTCAGGATTGCGCCGCATTCATTTTCAGCCCGACCCGTGAGTTCGGCAAGCACGGCGTTTATCTGCTCTTCGAAAATCAGTATACCGCGGGTGACGGGCAGGTTGCGCTTTTGCATTGCGTGCATAAGAGGCGCTGCACAATCTTTCTGGTTTGTTTCCCGGCAGGCGTATTCTTCGATTATATCGTGTTGCGGCAGGTGGGAGATGCTGCAGGCTGTGATGAAAAGCACGTCTTCAAAGGTATCCGGACGGATGCGGTCAAATGCGAAAGTGATGTTGTTCAGCTGCCCCCCCGACAGGGTTTGGCCGAATGAGGATGACTCATCATCAAGGACAATCTTAAGGGTCTTGGAAATAGTATCGGGCACTACATGTTCGGCGGTGTCATGCGGTGTAACGTCTGAGATGAGCAATCCAATGCTGATAATTGCGAATACTGTAAAAGCCGGAAGGAAAATTTTATTTTTCATATGCATGCTCCTTTATCTTGGAATAAAAGCATGCTAGCATGGCAACATTCCATATTGCGGAACGTGATAAATTTTATTGGAGAGAGAATAATGCCCGAGAAAATAAGCCGTTATGCCAGCTATGGGGAAAAGCTGATCAAACTTTTTGCCAAATTATTGTTTTCCGGCCGAAGCTATTCGCTGACCGAACTCAGCCGCATGCTGGGATGTTCCAAACAGAGTGTGATGCGTCTGATGGACGATATTACCCGCTCCTACGGGGTGGAAGTGGAAGAGACCATCGAGGAGAGGCACAAGTATTATCGTATCAGGAAACCGGGTCACAACATTCCAATACTCAATCTTACCCACGAAGAGATGGGAGTACTGCTTATGTGCCAGGCCTTTGCCAGGCACCTTCTGGGCAGCACCCTGTTCGATGAGGCATCCCAGGCCCTGGAAAAGAACCGGGCCCTGCTGGAAGGACAGGGTGTGTTGCCGGCCGGAAGTTTCACCTCGTACCGTCCCGGCAGTATTGACTACACGCCGCACGAAGGCAGCATCCGAATCCTGCTGCAGGCCATGGAAACCAACACTGTCTGCAAAATTACCTACCGCTCGCTCAGTTCCGAAAGGGCCAAGACCTATTTTATCATTCCGCTTAAGATTTTTTCACACAACGATACAATCTATCTCAGCGCCCGCTATGCCGGCAAACCGGGCAGGCCTGTTACCATACCCGAATACGATCCGCTCCTGGTGGTCCACCGAATCCGCAAGGTCGAGCTTACCGGGAATACCTTTGAGTTCCCCAAAGACTATGATTTTGAAACAACTTATAATCTGAACTTCGGCATCATCAAACAGGATGCGTTTAATGTCGAAGCGGAATTTACCGGCATTGCCGCCACATATGTCGCCGAGCGGATCTGGAGCCCGGACCAGAAAATTACCAGGAAGCCGGGCGGCAAGGTCAGGCTGGTCTTCAGCGCATCTTCCCAGCCCGAACTCATATCCTGGCTGCTCTCCTTCGGCGATAATGCCCGTCTTATCAAGCCGGAATGGCTCCAGGAAAAGATGCATTCCACTATACAAAAAATGCAGGGACTCTATAGCCGGGAATGATAGCCGAATGGCACTTCAATATCATTAAGCCTGACATAAAAAACAGGGATGTTTTCTTGTAGAAGGAAGAACAAATATCCGATCAACTTATGCGACACATTTGATAATTTACGTTGGAGCCTTCTGGCATGTTTCATAACAAAGTTCCGCTTAGTCTATGGCGAGACTGTTCTGATTGTTTTGGTTGCAATGGTTGATACTGTTTTTGGTAAACATACGTTATATTTCATGTATGCGGTATTCATCCGTGGGGATTGACAGATCCTGGGCTGAGCGATAGAAAATGCCCATGCAAAAAACTTACTCCGTCAGAATTGCAGATGAACTCGGCATTACAGCCCAGCAGGTGGGAACAGTCTCAGCCCTGCTGGCGGATGGGGCCACGGTGCCGTTTATCGCTCGCTACCGCAAGGAAAAGACAGGTTCTCTGGACGAAGTGCTTATCGGCGCGATCAGGGAGCGGCTTGCAGAACTCGAAGCGCTTGATGCCAGGCGGGATTCAATTATCAAATCGCTCACCGAACGCGACGTGCTTACCGATGAGCTGAGCGATGCCCTTGCAGCAGCACAAACTCTTGCCGAACTGGAGGACATATACCTGCCGTACCGACCCAAGAGGAAAACCCGGGCAAGTGTGGCACGTGAAAAAGGCTTGGAACCTCTGGCAACCCTGCTCTTTTCCCAGGAGGACGGCATCGATCCGATCGAGGAAGCGGCAGCCTTCATAGAACCCGGGAAAAAGGTGGAAACCGTCGAAGATTCCCTGGCCGGAGCCCGCGATATTATTGCCGAATGGATTGGTGAAGATGCTGAAATCAGGGCCGCCATGAGGACCCTTTTCGAGAAAGATGCCTTCATCAAGTCCGAAGTATATGCCGGGGCCGAGGAAGATGCTGCCACTTACCGCGATTACTTCGACTGGGAAGAAAAGGCCTCCTGCGCCCCCGGCCACAGGGTTCTGGCCATGTTCAGGGGTCACAATCAGGCGTTTCTCAAGCTTTCTGTCCGGCCTGCAGAAGACACAGCTATGTCACTTATGGAGGGCATGGTCTGTAAAAACATGAATGCCTGCACCGACCAGGTCAGGCAGGCTCTGGCCGACAGCTACAAGCGACTTTTGGGGCCGTCCATGGAAAATGAGATCCGGGGGGGTTTGAAGACCCGGGCAGACGATGAGGCAATCCAGGTATTCGCGAGGAACCTTTACGAACTGCTCATGGCGTCGCCTATCGGTGCCAAAAGGGTTCTCGCCATTGATCCGGGATTTCGCACCGGATGTAAACTGGTCTGCCTCGACCGGCAGGGCGCGCTTCAGCATCATGATATCATCTATCCCACCCAGTCGGAAAACAAAAAAGAGCAGGCAGCAAGTCTGATAAAGGATCTGGTTGAACGCTTTGATACTGAAGCGCTCGCAATCGGCAACGGAACGGCCGGCCGCGAGACCGAAGCCTTTGTGCGCGGTCTTAAACTCGATATTCCGATTGTCATGGTAAACGAGAGCGGGGCCTCGGTGTATTCCGCTTCCGAGGTGGCCCGCGAGGAATTCCCCGATTATGATGTAACCGTGCGCGGTGCGGTCTCGATCGGCAGGCGGCTCATGGACCCGCTGGCCGAACTGGTCAAGATCGATCCCAAGTCAATCGGGGTTGGGCAGTATCAGCATGACGTTGATCAGGCCAGACTCAAATCCAAACTTGATGATATAGTGGAAAGCTGTGTCAATGCCGTGGGGGTCGAAGTCAATACCGCCAGCAAAGAGCTTCTTTCCTATGTATCCGGCCTGGGCCGGAATCTGGCGGCGAATATTGTTGCCTACCGCAACGACAACGGTCCCTTTCAGAGCCGTAAAGATCTGAAGAAAGTCCCGCGGCTCGGGGCCAAGGCCTTTGAACAGGCTTCCGGGTTTTTGCGCATAAGGGATGGAATCAACCCGCTTGATGCCAGTGCCGTTCACCCGGAGCGCTATTCAATGGTGAAACAGATGGCTGCCGACCTGGGCTGTTCGATCGGCGATCTTATGAGTGATGAATCGTTGCGTTCGCGGATCGATCTGAAACTATATATCTGTGATTCAGTCGGGATGCCCACACTTAAAGATATTCTGTCCGAGCTCGCCAGGCCCGGCAGGGACCCCCGCTCTCAGTTCGAGGTTTTCAGTTTTGCCGAAGGTATCAACAGTATCGAAGACCTGGATAAGGGTATGGAACTGCCGGGTATTGTCACCAATGTAACCAAATTCGGGGCGTTTGTTGATATCGGCGTGCATCAGGACGGTCTCGTACACATCAGCCAGCTTGCCGACAGATTTGTCAAGGACCCGCATGATGTGATCAAGGTTAATCAGAAGGTGAAGGTCAGAGTCCTGGAGGTAGATATCAAACGCAAGAGGATATCTCTATCCTTGCGCAAGGCCGATGATTCGGCAAGACGCCCGTAAGGTCTCGGCTGACCCGAATATTTTATTCTGATCCCGTGATTGTTGTGGATGCGGGGCTTTATGCTTGATGTTTTTAAAATCAGGACAATTCCTTATAACCCCATTCAAGACGTCTCGGATTCCTTGTGGCGGAGGAATCCGCGGATATCGGCAAAGATTTCCTTTATCAATTCCTTGACATCGACCTCGATCATGTAGAATGCCGGGACCAGCAATAGTGTGATCAGGGTTGCGAAGAGTACACCGAAGCCGAGGCTTAGCGCCATGGGAATAAGGAAGCGTGCCTGGAGCGAGGTCTCGAAAATCATGGGCGTCAGACCAAGAAAGGTGGTGAATGAAGTGAGAATAATGGGCCTGAAACGCCTGATACCGGCATTCTGCATGGCATCGGCAATAGCCATGCCTTCGGACTGCATTCGGTTGGCGGTATGCACGAGCACGAGGGAGTCGTTGATTACTACACCTGCGAGTGCCACAACACCGAACATGCTCATGAGACTTAAAGAATAACCAAAGAGTATATGCCCGATAAGCGCCCCCACAAACCCGAAGGGAATGGCAAACAGCACCACGATGGACTGCATATAACTTCTGAAGGGAATGGCTACCAGACAGTACATGACCAGCAGGGCAATGGAGAAACCTGTCAGGAGACTGGTGAAAGATTCCATGCCCTGCTTGCGTTCTCCGGCCAGGTCATAGCTAAGTCCGGGGTAGTTCTCCATCATGGCAGGCAGATCATTGTTTACCACTGAATCGATCACCTTGTTGATGTCGGCCTTGCCTTTAATGACGTCGGCGCTCACGGTAATAGTGCGCCGGCCGTCGGTGCGGTTGATCGATATATAGGAACTGCCTCGGGTTGCCAGGGCTGCCTGGTTCAGGGGGATTTCACCTCCTGCTGGTGTACGGATCATAAGCTCGTCGATTGTCTGTTCTGATACGCGTTCACTCTGCGGCAGGCGTACCATTACGCTCACCGTATCACGGCCGCGCTGTTGTTTGAGAGCCTCGGCCCCGTACACTGCGTTGCGGACTTGGCGTCCCAGGTCGCCGGCAGTAATGCCCAGGCTGCGACCTCGCGAAAGTATAGTAAAGTCAAACTGGGGTTTGCCTTCGGAAAAGCCATCGTCGATATCGATAACACCATCATAGCCATGGAGTGCCTTGGCCAAGCTGTTTGAGGCAGCCTCCAGAACATCCATGTCGCGATGGCTTAGTTTTATCTCCAGGGGTTTGCCGCTGTGCGGTCCTAACTGGGCACTCTCGAAACGCAGGCTTTCCAGCCCCACGATCTCACCGGCAGCCTTGCGCCAGGCATCGGCAAAATCCTGTGTGCTGATATCACGCTGGTCGGGCGGTGTCAGAAG
>JAFGIF010000062.1 GCA_016929755.1 Deltaproteobacteria bacterium
TGGAACTGCTTAGGCAGACTTGACCAGGTTCTCAGGTCAGCCTGTTCTGTTACTGCTGCAGCGACAGAGCCTGCTAAAGCTCCCAAAACACCATATTCTTTTGCCAGACGATTGGTTGCAACCGCCTTTAGAGATGTCCGCAATACCTGTTTGGCAAAGAGAATTGGAAACTTGTCCAAAAGATTGCGGGAGGCAACCCCATCCGTATCAAAGACAGTTGATGTTTCGATACTTTTAGAGTCATACACCACCATGCCGGATCGTGTTGTCGAAGGCGTGAATTCGTATACCGGCAGGGCTGTAAACACTATCCCCCCACGACCGGTTGGGATTGGAAACGTAATCGGGATCTTATAGGGAGCCATACCAACACCGATTATGATAAAAATATCAATACCTTCTCCGTAGGATTCCTCATGCTTTTGAAAGCTATTCTCCCATTTTTCAAAATCTTCCCTGAAGCCGAGATCTCTGCTTAACCGTAGAAGATCCCTTTGAATCGAAAGCGAACCAGGGGCTGCCCGGATGGCTTTTTTCAGGTCAATATAGGCCTCGTCCGGTTCACGGTTGAGTTCGTAGACAAGCGCGGAAATATAGTATGCAAACGCATTCTGGTAGACACTGTATACGCTCTCAGCCTTGGTACGCAAAGCTGTGTAGCGCTTGTGATCAGCTTTTTCAAATATCCTTTGCCAATCACGTGAATCGGCATCTTTTTCTGCTCTCTCCAGGGCTTTGGAATGTCTGTTGTAGAGCTCATTCTGCCTGCTGTAAGCGTTTCTGATCTCGACCCTGGCCCCTTCGATATCTCCCTGCATGACATAGTTTACGGCATTGAGAGCATGGATAAGTACCTTTTCAAAGTCTTCACCTTCGTAGGGCTGAGCTTGTTCATTTATAATCAGCGTACCTATCTGGCTGGTGGTTTTGGAGGCAGATATCATTGCTCTGTCCTCAAACTCCTTGATCCTTCTGATCGCCAGTTGAAACTCCTCCTCGCTCTGTACATACTTACCCATGGCCTGAAGAATAGCTCCACGTTCAATGCGTACAAGAACTTCATTGTGGCCTTTGGCACTCGCGACAGGGAAACTGTTAAGGGCCTTTTCAAAATCTCCTTGTGTCAGCATGTGCCTTGACGGCTGGGTCTGCATGCTGTAGTTGCCTAGGCAGGCACAACCGGAAAGTACAAAGAGGGTGGCATAAACAAGTAAATGCTTCCACAGATTGTCCATCAGCACAGCGTCTCAGTCTCTGTAGATTGTAAAATATATCTGTACAGGATTTCAAAAAGCCCTCCGGGGTATTTGCTCTTCCAGAAAGGGAGGGTGAGCTTGTCAACCACAGGAAGTCTAAAATTTGCCTGCATGGAAGGCCACTCAACAATTACAAATAAAACGAAACCGGCAACTGGGTGTCGAACATCCAAGAAGATTGTCCTTTTCCCGTTCAGAATGCAATACCAATGCTTGCCGTTACCCCCCGCCTGGCATGATACCCAACACCTACGGTAAAGAATTCCCTTACGTAGCGGACACCTACCATCCAGGGAACATAATGCTTGGTTTCCGAATCAACTTCAAACATTTCATCATCGGCAACGCCGACGGTAACCTCATCCTGGCTGCTGTATCCGATTCCAACAACTGCGTAAATTGCCGGAACCATCTCGGCCCCAAGCGAAAGAAATACTTCCTGCTCATTGCCGTCATTGTAATCACGGAGGTTTCTGAAAGTGGTCCCTGAGGGGGCAGTGGCGGTCGAAGGGGGATTCTCATCCGTATCGCCGATGCCGACTCCCAGCCCGAAACTCAAGGCCCCGCCGGTTGGATGGAGGTTTGATAGATAAATACCTCCCAGTTCTATGGCATAACTCGACTCGTCAATCTCCCCTCCTATACCATAGGTAAACAGAGCATATCCGGCCCCATGACAAATACAGGGAATAACGGCCATAAGAACTACTGCAAAAAATATTTTTCGCATAGCGTCCCTCCATAGCGGAAGATTAAATACATCTGCAACACTCTCGCTATACCATAGTAGCTATGAACTGTAAAATATCAAGCCGGATGCAATTGAAACACCGGGCTTGCCTGTTCTGTGTTATACAAACCTGGACCCATCTTGATATTATCTCGCATACATCATGATCATATCCTCAAAAAGCAGTTCACTTATTCAGAGGTCAGCACTTGACATTTTATTCGTATATTATTATATTATGATATAGTTGTTTTAGAGGGATTCATACATGCAGGCAATTGAAAAACTGGCTGATTTTTTAAGGACATTGGGAAATCCGACCCGGCTGATGATCGTAAAAGAACTGACTGCAGGGCAAAAATGCGTGGGAGAAGTGGAAAACATCCTAAAAATCAGCCAGGCCAATGCCTCGCAACATCTTCATATTCTCAAAAGTAATGACATTGTGGACTGCATAAGGCAGGGAACCACGCGCTGCTATTTTCTCAAAGACCCTGAACTGATCCAGAATCTGCTGAAACTGATTGAACAAAAATTACCGTAAAGAAAGGTCGTAGTTATGTATGATGTTATCATTATTGGCGCAGGACCTGCCGGCCTGACAGCAGGCATCTATGCCTCAAGGGCCAACCTGAAAACCTTGTTGCTCGGCAGTTCATTCAATCCCAGTCTTATTACAACCACCGACATTATTGAAAACTATCCCGGATTTCCCGATGGAATATCCGGTTTTGAACTGGTCGATAAGCTGACTGAACAGGCTCAGCATTTCGGCCTTGAAATTATATCGCATGATGTAAGCTCAATTGAAAAAATATCTGCAGAAGGAAGCGATGCATGGGAAATCTGGGCCGATCAGAAGAACTTTCAGGCCTATTCCCTGATTTTTTCCACAGGGGCTGAATATGCCAAGCTGGATGTGCCGGGAGAACAGGCGCTTACCGGTAAAGGCGTATCGTATTGCGCTACATGCGACGGCCCGTTTTACCGGGAGAAAGATGTTGTTGTTGTCGGGGGAGGAGACACTGCCGTACAGGAAGCCCTGTTCCTGACAAAATTCGCCCGCAAGGTAACTCTGGTTCATCGCAGGGACAGGCTAAGGGCAACCGGAGTTCTGCGTGAGCGGGCTGAAAAAAATGAAAAAATAGCGTTTGTCCTGAACTCGGAGGTAGAAGAAATTCTGGGCGACACTGTTGTAAGCGGAGTACGCCTGAAGGACGTAAATACCCCGAATTCCGCAAAACAACTGAGGGCCGATGGGGTATTTATTTTCGCCGGCTATGTCCCCAATACATCCCTGCTGACAGACATTGTTGAGATGGATGACAAAGGATATATTATTACCGACGATCAGATGAGGACATCAGTTGCGGGAATTTTTGCCTGTGGTGACTGCCGGCAGAAACTGCTGAGGCAGGTGGTCACTGCCTGTGGAGATGGTGCCACTGCAGCCTTTGCCGCCGAGCTCTATATTGACGAACTAAAAGGAACATCCTACGAAGGCAGAACAATCGACACCAAATAAAAACCAAACAGGAGGAATACATGACAGAAGAAAAATTCGTTGACAATCCGGATCATCCACTGGAGATTACCGACAGTGATATCGACCAGGCCATAACCAAATATCCCTTTTTTGTTGTGGATTGCTGGGCCCAGTGGTGTGGTCCGTGCAGAATGCTTACCCCCGTAGTCGATAGCCTGGCCAAGAAACACCAGGGGAATATCACCTTTGGCAAGCTCGATGTGGATAACAACCCGGCAACGGCATCCAAATACGGTATTCGCTCCATACCGAATCTGATCGTGTTCAAAGATGGCCAGAAAGTCGGTGATATTATCGGGGCAATGCCGGAGGACAGACTTCTGGATGAGATTAATTCCTATCGCTAATCCCCGACAGGGGCAGCAGCGTTCAGAACTGTTTTCTGCTGTCAAGAAGAATAGTTATCGGGCCGTGATTGATAATATCGACATCCATCATGGCCTGGAATGTTCCGGTAACAACCTTGCCGGAAAACACTGTCCGGATACAATCTACGAGTTCATCGAAAACAGCACGGGCCGTCTCGGGTTGTTCCGCCTTTGTATATGAAGGCCGTCGGCCCTTTCTGGCATCACCCAGCAGGGTAAATTGAGAAATCAGGAGAATATCACCTGAAACCTCTGAAATATCACGGTTCATCATTTGGTGCACGTCATCAAATATTCTCAAGGTGCAGATCTTCCTGGCCATAAAATCAATGTCATCTCTGCCATCAGACAACGCAACTCCTATCAGACAGCATAATCCGTTCCCAATACTGGAAACCTCCTGCCCGTTAACATAAACAGCTGCTTTTTTAACCCGTTGTACGACAGCACGCATACCGTCTCCTTAATTTCAGGCATAATTCAAATACAAAGGCACCGACATGAAGGCTACCTGATGATGGTCATATTCATAATGCTTCCCTGCCGGAAAATGCTGATGCTGAGCTTTCTGCCTGTAAGCTGTTCAAGAAGCCCTGCAATTTCCTGTAAAGAACGAGTCTCGCGCCCGTTGACCCTGATAATAATGTCGCCGGGGCGCAATCCGGTACTTTCGGCCGGACTTGAATGCTTGACATCAAGCACAAAAACGCCCTGTATATCATCACCGATTTTTAGTTCCTCTCGGACTGCCGGCGGAATATCGCTGATGGTTCCCCCTGCTAGAAATTTGTTGTTCTCGATTAATAAACGGTCTTGCGGGCTTAAGGCTTTGGAAAGATCCCCAACCACCACTGAGATTTTTTTTTGTTTGCCATCCCTGACAATGCTCAGCGTGACTTCACTTCCGGGTGTCACTTCGGCCACCATGAATCTGACAGCAGAGGTCTTGTTCACCGGCTTTGCATTGATGGCCCTGATTACATCACCTCTTTTGAGACCTGCCTTTGCAGCCGGAGAATCCTCGCCAACCCCCGTTACGAGCACGCCCTTAACTGCATCCAGTTCCAGAGCATCTGCAATCTTGGGGGTAATCTCCTGCACGCTCACCCCCAGCCACCCTCTAACCACTTTCCCGTATTTCAGAAGACTGTTCTTGATATTCATGGCCAGATTTACCGGGATGGCAAAGCCGATTCCTACACTTCCGCCTGATCTGGATAGTATGGCGGTATTGATGCCGATCAGTTCTCCTCTCATGTTCACCAGGGCCCCTCCGGAGTTGCCGGGATTAATGGATGCATCGGTCTGAATAAAATTTTCATAGTCGGTAATTCCCAGCCCTGTCCTGCCAAGGGCGCTGATTATCCCAAAGGTCACTGTCTGTTCCAATCCGAACGGATTTCCCACTGCGAAAACAAATGTCCCGATTCGCAAGCCGGCGGAATCTCCGATTGTGACGGCGGGCAAATCCCGGGTATCGATCTTAATCACTGCAACATCGCTTTGTGGATCTGTACCAATGATCCGGGCAGAAAATATGCGCCCGTCAGCCAGGCGGACCTCTACACGGTCTGCCCCTCCAACCACATGATTATTGGTGATAATGTACCCGTCATCGGAAACAATTACCCCGGATCCCAGGGCCCGCTGTACCTGTTCCCGCGGAACCCCCCCCCCGAAGAAATCTCTGAAAAACGGATCGGAAAATAACGGAGACTGTTGCACCATTACGGTTTTCTCCGATGAAATATTGACAACAGAGGGCAAAACCTTCTGCACCACATTCGCAACAACCTCATCAGAAAAAGGAATTGCGGACGAAGCACAAATGGTGCCGCATAGAAACAGGTTAAACAATATGCCGAATACCCCTGTTCGTATTCTCATGGTATATCCTCCTTGCCGTAAGAGAGGAACCTAACATAGAAGCATGGTCACATCAATGGGCAAGCATCTGTACAGAAAAGCTAAAATCCTGTATACACCTGCCATGGCCTGCATATCCTCCACACGCAACTACCACATGCACGAACCCATAGACCTGATGAATGAATTTACTATCTGTGAATCTTTTGCTACAGAAAATTCGCCCTACATGGTTGCTCTCAACAAACCACTCACGTACGGGGAGATGGTTGGCGATTTCCTGATTCAGCACAGGATGCTGCCCGCCGGCTCATCCATGCTCGAAGTCGGCGGAGGATATGGGAGCCTGATGCAGGGAATGTTGCATGCTTACGCCCATATCATAAAAAAAGCCATCATGGTCGATCTTTCGCGGACGTTGCTCCTTAAACAAAAAAGTTCCCTTGCGCGATGGAAAAATCTGCTGTCATTTATTCAGGCTGATGCTTTGGAAATTATACCAACTCTCTCGCACATTGATCTGATTATTCTCAATGAGGTCATCGCCGATTTGGACACACTCACCGATCTTGACCAGTCTGCACCCCCAAGGCAGGCGGCAAAGCTTATCAAACTATATGATCTCGAAACCCCAAGTACCGGCACATTCAATTTCAACATCGGGGCTATCCAACTGGTAGAAGCACTGTGCATGAAAAATATTCCCGCCTTTATAAGCGAACACTCCTGTGATCCTATCATCCCGGGTGACCTGAAATTTCTCGAAAAGGATCTCGCGCTGGATTCCTTTCCCCGTGAAATACCTCTTTGGCGGCATTCGGAATACACCATTCGCTTTTCCCACTTGATCAAGGTTGCCCGAAAATTTGGTAAAAAAACTCTGAGTGGTCCCTTGATTGACCTGGTGGGCATAAAGCGCTCAAAAGCCTTAAACTTTATCTTCACCAGTCGGGCCTGTTCTACCCCGGATCAGGAAATCATTTTCGAACTGCTGGATCATATCCGCGAATATCGCTGGCTTCTCATCTATTGAATGACGTCGTGCTCCCGGGTTATGAAACAACAGCGCTTCCGATAATGCATGCCTCTTTCATAAACGCTCAACAATTGTAACCCTGCCTGCGTCAGGGACTCGGCAGCCCCTGAGCAAGAGCAGCGACAACGGTTTGTGCATTCAGTGATATTCCCCAGACATCATTGATTGCCTGGACAATAACACGGGATCCTGAATCGATTTGAGGAGGATCAAGTGTCAATTCATACATGTGCACTCTCTTGTCAACCAAATCAAGCAGTCTGGGGGCTGCCCAATTCATATCGTATCCTTGAAGCTGAAACCCTTTCAGATACACTAAAAAATCGAGGTAATCAGTACAGTGAAAAATCGATCAAGCCCTGAGTCAGGTCAACCCTGGTGATCCGCACCTGAATAATATCACCGATGCAAATCGTGCGTTTCTTCAACTGTATGCTTCTGTTGAGTGTTATACGGGCCCGGCCCAGCTCAGATAACGGAATCAGCCCGTCGCAGGGAGGATCCATGAGTTCCACAAACAGCCCTATCCGGAGAATGCTGGTAACCACACCCCGGAATACCTCGCCGATATGCCGAGACATATAGCTTGCAGTTTTCAGTTTGATTACCTCAAAGGCTGCATTATCAATCCGTCGCTCCGCCCGCGATAGCTCGGCGCCCATATATTTAAGATACCGGGAAAACTTTTTTTTCAGCACCGAGCTCTGCCCGGCAAAGGCCATTTTTACGATGCGGTGAATAATTAGATCAGGATAGCGTCTTATAGGCGAGGTGAAATGCAGATAACCATTGCAGGACAGACCGAAATGTCCCAGATCCTGATGAGAGTAACGCGCCTGCTTCAACGCACGCAGCACCTGCTGATTCACAAAGCCTTCCTGTGGTTTGCCGCGGTGCGCGTCAATGATATTCTGGAGGGCCTCATGGATCCCGGTCCCCTTGGTTGCCGCCTTATAAATATCTGAAACAAGTTTATTATCAACTCCGATATGTTTCATGAGTTCCGAGAACGCAATAAGATCGTCGGAGAGAGGACGCTCGTGGATTCTATAGAGAACGGGCAGGCCCTTGCTTTGAAGAAACATGCATACCACCTTATTTGTCAAGAGCATGCTTTCCTCGATCAGGCATTCGGCCGGATTGCGCACTTTGCGGAACACCTCGCCCACCATGCCGCTTTGCTCGAAGCTGAAGCCAACCTCCGGCAAATCAAAATCGAGACTACCCTGCTTCTTGCGGGCTGCATACAGGTAGCGTGCCAGTTTGTGGAGCATAAGTACTCTTATATTGATCTCATCATTATCGGTTGGTGCTGTCGCACTACCCTCGATAAACGCTCCAAGAGCCTCATAGGTTAGCCGGGCCCGTGAACGTATCACCGCATCGTAACAGTCATATCCGATCAATTTGCCGCGAGGACCAAGATGCATCTCCACCACCACGGCCAGGCGGTCCTCATCCGGCTGTAAACTTAACACCCCGTTCGATAGCACCTCCGGCAGCATCGGTATTGCCACCTCAGGGAAATACACGCTGAAACCGCGCAAGCATGCTTGTTTATCAAGAACAGAGCCTTCCTTCACCAAACTGGCAACATCTGCTATAGCAACTGTGAGTCTATAGGTTCCGTCAGGCAGGGCATCGATCCCGACAGCATCATCAAAATCTTTTGCCCTGATGCCGTCTATCGTAAATAACACTCTATCGGTGAGATCCCTCCTCTGCTGTCGTTCTAACTCCATATCAAGTTCGGCAACCTTATTGGCTTGTGATTCAACTTCTCGCGGAAACATCCAGGAAAGTCCATGCTTGGCGGCAACTAATTTCAGATCATCTCCGATTGTTTCAGGAATCTCAATCACATATGCAATCCGAGCTGAGATGGTTTTGATTGTTTTGGAGCGAAGAGGTGGCTCAAGCCGGGCAACAACCATGTCTCCGCTTTTTGCCATTCCTTCGGCACCGCGGGGAATAATCACGGTATAAGGAAAGGGTGCATATGGATCGATAACACCCCACTTCTTCATTCTGCGGTAACGCCCGCTAATGAATTGATGGTTCCTTTGTATAATCGAGATCACCCATCCCCTAAAACCTTTGGAATTCGGATATGCCTCAACCTCCACGATATCCCCATCCAGGGCGCCATTAAGATCTCCGGGTGGAATAAAGATATCAAGTTTTTCTCCAGGGGAAATGACAAAGGCAAAGCCCTTGGGATTCCAGCTAAGATTTCCGCGCACACGCATTGTATTGTCCCGATCATCGAAAACCTATCATTGCATCTTGGTCTGCGCAATGGTAAATCGTTTGATGCTGATTTCTAAAAATATAGCGGCTATATAATAAGACTGATATGAAAAAGATTATTCTCTTGCTGCTTATCCTTGGATGCGTTGTACTGTTTTTTCTGTATAAATCGAATCAGACAGAGACCATAACTTCAAACCGAATATTATCTGAAACAATATCCGGTAGTATAAACACAGATAATCCATCGCAACCACCCCCCAAAAAAGGCCTTCTCCCCAATGATCTTACCGGACACTGGACCCTCTTTCTGCATTACCCGGATTGCACACAAGGAGTTGATCTCGACATAAATACAAGCGGAGAGATCGTATCCTCTAACGGTTCGCTTCTGAAGGATGCACGTCTGAATATTCTAAAAGACAGAACCATCTACGTAAACAATAGCGAACTGAGCCTTTCCGGCATACTTGAACCCGATTATTGTTATTTCAAAGGCATGGCAACCATAAAAGGCCGTAAAAACCCGGTCCCTTTTTCAGCGTGTAAGATATCGGAAAGGCTAAAGAATAAATGAACAAAATACGTTTAAAAAAACAGCGCGTGTATGGACCGGATGTATTCTTGCAGGAATATAAAGGCCAGTTGGTAGTACAAAAAACATACCGGCATCGAATATTACCGGTGAGAACACTGGGTATGGGGCTGATTGCCTGGGAAGCATTTATCTATTCCAAGCTAGCAGGTATTAAGGGTATCCCAAAACTTATTGTAAAGCCTGACAGATATAGCCTGTCCACCTCTTTTATGGGAGGAGAAAACTTAAGAGAAACCCGCAAAAGACCGGACAATGCTTATTTCGACGAAGTTGAAAAAATTATAACGAGCATGCATGCAAGGGGTGTGGTTCATTTAGACTTACGAAACAGGAGAAACTATGGGATCGACGATTGCGGAATGCCGTATCTAATGGACTTCGCCAACTGTCTCTATCTGCCATGGCCACATGCTCTTAAAACTTGCATGGCCCGGATTGACTGGATGGGATACCTGAAAATAAAATACAAGATGAACCCCGATCTTGTCTCCCCGATCGAATACAAACGATTAAGTCTTGGACAAACGCTAAGCACACTCTGGCTACCGGGCAAGGCCTTCAAGGCATTAAAAAATATCATAAAGCAGCTTAGGTCTTGATTGATAAATCCAAAGACTCAAGCTCCTTTTCAATTGTGCGGATACGCCCACGCAACGAACGCGTAGTGCGAAAAAATGCAGCCTTTTCCGGAAGCCCGATAAAAAAAATGGGAATCATTCCGGCCACAAAAAACACAATGAGGAGAATCCACATCTGTAAGGGTGTCATGAGCTGGTAGTTGAGAAACGAGAGCACATATTCCTGGGTATTGCTTATCCCGAAAATAATCAGAACAATCATAATCACGATGATGATCAGCATCTTGATATATTGCATGCCTTGGATATACAGCACTCGGTCACCTGAAATCAACTATTCGTTGAGCGCCGAAAACGAAATACTCTCAGTAATAAGTCTTGTGAAGAAAAATCATTACTATGTCGTGGATGATGAATGTTCAAGGTATTATCATTTAAAACGATCCAAGCAAATCAGATTAATGCTTTTTTCTACAACAATTCTCAAAATGCCGTACAAATACCTGTTGAATTTTTTGAAATACCCATAGTATAAGACCTCGTTATCTGTTGATCTATCCTTCTCATAAGAAAGGAGTTGTATGTGCCAAAAACAGTAGCATTTCAAGGGATTAGATATAATTTAAACAAAGTGGACCTTGTAAATGCCTTGTGTCCACCCTACGATACCATCTCACCACAACAGGAAGATGAGTACTATGCCATGTCTGAGTACAATGCCATACGCCTAGTGCTGGGCAAACAGTTTCCCAAAGACAGTAAAACTGACAACCGCTATACCAGGGCCAGCCATTCTTTCAACCAATGGCTTGCAGAGGGTATACTGATACAAGAAACATCACCAGCTATGTATTATCATGAACACACCTACACAATAGGGGAAAAAACTCATACTAGAATCGGAATTATCGCTGCAGTACGTATTGATGACGGGCTGGATCGATATATATTGCCGCATGAAAAGACCCTTAAAGCTCCCAAACTGGACCGCTTGAGATTGATGAATGAGGTCAAAGCCAATCTCAGTTGTGCATTCGGAATATATTCGGACCCGAACAAGTGGATCGAAAACCAAATTAAACCAAATCTTTCCCTTCCGGTAATGGACATCATGCGCCCTGGTGAGTCTCAAAAATTATGGGTGATTCAACAACCTGACCTTATTGACAAAATCTCAAACATGATGATTGACAAAAAAGTGCTGCTTGCTGATGGACATCACCGCTATGAGACTTCAAAAACATATCGGGACCGAATGAGAGCAATTACCGGTAAAAAAACGGGCAACGAACACTTTGATTATACTTTGATGTATTTAACCAATATGGATGAAGGTCTAACGATTTTACCCACTCACAGAGTGATTATTGACAGTATGGGTGTGGGCCTGGTTGATCTTGAATATCGTATAAAAGAAATTTTTAATATGATCCCCTATGATAATAAAAAAACCTTTTTAACTGCGCTGCAAAAGGGAGGGGCCGGTCGGATCGGGTTATATGTAAAAGGCATCCCCAGATATTATCTGCTTGAAGTTCTGGAAAACGCAGACCTGTTAAAATTTATGACACATGATACCCATCCGCTTCTCAAACAACTTGACATAACTATCCTGCATTCCTGCATAATTGAACCTATCCTCGGTATTGGGCAATCACATGGTGCTAGCCGCATCGCCTTTATCAGCAATGCCAATGAGGCCCTGCAGATTGTTGAATCCGAAAAGGCGGACATCGCTTTTCTATTGAACGCCAACAGCATCTCAGAAATCATGAACATTGCAGAAAATGGCCTTAAAATGCCCCAGAAATCCACCTACTTCTACCCCAAAATACCCACTGGCTTGGCGTTTCATCGCCTGGGGTAACTTTCTTCAGACAGCTGAAGCTTTTTGCCAGCCATGTATTCCTCCATTCAAAATGAAATAGCGAGGAATTGCAACTATTGAGTAATGAATTGGCGGCATATAGCATCAAGAGAATACCATGAAATATAAATTTCATACTTCAATCGGATGCCGCAAGGGAAAGCGGGTTGACAAACATGAATATATATTCTATTGCTGAATTATGATTCATAATATGAATAATTATTCTGGCCTGGTGCAAATGCCAAATAGTTGCCCTATAAATCATTCAAGCTTGCTCATTGGCAGGACAGAACGTGCTTGGTTCGGTTTTCCACCGATGCCAAAACATTATGTAAAAACTTATCCCAAAAGTGAACTTTATTACCTATGCCTAACGGATCATTGAGTGAAAATTAATTTAACGTATATAATTCAACATGTTATAGTAAATATTTATTTGGCATTTATGTTGCGAAGGTAGAATGGCTTTTAGGAGAGATATATAATGATGCGAAACAAATTCTTTTTGACAATACTTGGCTTGCTTGTCTGCCTTTTATCTTTCGCATGTTCCTCCGGATCAGACAGCACCACAGTGATAAA
>JAFGIF010000308.1 GCA_016929755.1 Deltaproteobacteria bacterium
GTCGTTTATGCATCTCCTGCTGCTGAGAAACCTTGGCTTGTATTGAAGGAATACCAACGCTTTTTGATGAAATAGCCTGGATTGCCTGCTTGAGATCCAAAAGCTGCGGGGCAGAAATTATCCGCAAAAGAATTGTTTCCAGGGTGATCTTTGGTAAACCTGAATACTTGAAGTCTTCCTCTCCCCGTACGAGTACGGATACCATCCGGTGAATCTCCTCAAACGATTCGTCGTGTATCAGTTCCCGGAGAAAAGCCTTCTCTTCCTGTGGAATGGCAATATTCGTATACCCGGCCTTTAAGACCATCATATTCCTGAACTGTTCAAGCAATGAGCGGTAGAGCTGGGTCAAATCCTGTCCGTACTGATAGATCCGGTCTATAACCTCAAGCATGCCGGGGGCATCTTGATTGAGAATTGCCGTGAGTAAATCATGCATGGTGGATCTACCCACCAGGCCAAGAAGACCTTCAACTGTATCAACATCGATTTGATCCGTATCAATTGCGGCAACATGCTCGAGCATACCCTGACCATCGCGCATGCTGCCGTCTGCCTGCAGGGCTATGATCATCAGGGCATCATCCGTTATCTTGATGTTTTCTTTTTCAGCAATTAAGCGCAGATGATCGATGATATCTGCAGCAGGAATTCGTCGGAAATCGTAGCGCTGGCACCTGGAAAGGACCGTGGTGGGAATCTTGGCAAGCTCGGTTGTGGCCAGAATAAAGATGACATGCGGCGGGGGTTCTTCAAGGGTTTTCAGCAGGGCATTGGATGCATTGCGGGAAAGCATGTGGGCTTCGTCAATAATAAAGGTTTTATAGCGGGCCAGGCTCGGGGTATAACGTGAATTCTCGATAAGATCGCGTATATTCTCCACCCCGGTATGAGAAGCCGCATCGATCTCGAATACATCAACCGCCCGCGATGCCGTAATGTCCTTACAGATGCTACAGACATTACAGGGCGTGCTGGTAAGACCCTTTTCGCAACTCAAGGCCTTGGCGAGAATTCTGGCAACCGAGGTCTTGCCCACGCCTCTCGGCCCGGCAAACACAAAAGCATGCGGAATCTTGCCCATATCGATGGCACTCTTGATAACACAGGTGACATGACCTTGACCGACTACGTCCTCAAATCGCTGAGGCCGAAATTTGCGCGCAATTACCTGATACATGTAAACATCTTATTATTGAGCGAAAGATTATTCAAGTAAAAAGGCCTTACAAGAGACCGGGCCGAACCATACACAAACAACGTACTGTTTACCGCTGCTCCCTTCCGGGCCTGACGGGGTTCACAGCGCTGAGTTGTATGCGACCCGGCCTCTTGCAAGGCCTTTATCTGGCGGAGAGAGAGGGATTCGAACCCTCGGTACCGCTTTTGGCGGCACACACGATTTCCAGTCGCGCCCCTTCGGCCACTCGGGCATCTCTCCTTAAATTATATTGCCTGGCGGAGAGGGAGGGATTCGAACCCCCGGTCCCTGTCTCCAAGGACAGCCGATTTCGAGTCGGCCCCGTTATGACCACTTCGGTACCTCTCCTAGCGTTTCTTTAGAAAAAACGTTTTCAAAAGCTGGCTCGCCTGTTGCTGCAACAGGCCTGAGATCACCTGCGGCTTGTGGTTCAAACCCAGATCAAAGCTTTGCAGCAGGGATTCGACAGCACCATAGCGCTCATCTCTTGCAGCATAAACAAGCCTGCCGATCCTGGCTTGCACAATTGCGCCTGCACACATGATGCAGGGCTCCAGAGTGACATACAGACTTGAACCGACAAGCCGGTAATTGCCGATCTCGCGGGCAGCCTTGCGAATCACTAACATTTCGGCATGCGCTGTGGGGTCAGAATCAATGATTACCCGGTTGTGACCCTTTATCAGCTTGTCTTCAACCACAAGAACAGCACCAATGGGAACTTCTCCCAGCGCGGCTGCTTTTTGCGCCTCTTCCAACGCCATATTCATAAAAGAGCGATCTTGCACCAATGGCATCTATCATTTAGCCTCTACTTAGTCAAGACTCTGGCAGATAGACATAAATAGTTTTAAATTGACGAGCAGGTGTTTTCCTGATGGTATCAAGCCTGGCCTTAACTTCCCTGACCTCGGCTTTTTGAACATCTACTGCAATTATGAGCTGGGGATTATCTATATCGCTTTCCGCATCTAATTTTACATATTCCCCCTTGGCATAATAGGCGAGCCTGTCACGATTGGTAAGCACTCGTTGCTCCGGTCCGGCTTGAGAAAGAATATATTCACCGGCTTTTTTGCGGGCAAGTTTATCGGAATCCGGCGGGGTAAATGCCCGGCCAGCCCAGAATAAACATGCGGCAAGAAGTACTACGACAGCGATACGCTTTTTAACCTTGCCCGGTGCCGACAACCACGAGACGACGGCATAAGCCGCCAGCGGATAGAACCAGACAATCGGGGCCAGAACATAGCGCTGGTTCTGCATTCCGGTGTGGCCCATTCTGATCATCATCAGGTAGAAAAAAGCAAATACGATGATGACATGCGTTTTATATCGATCGTTTCGGTATTTATACAGCCCAAAGCAACCGATGACCATGATGAAGTGATTGCCGGTGGAAATAAAATTTGAAACAATTACATAGGTCGAATACAGGAAACCGCTGATCCCGGGCATGGTATGGAACAGCTTGCTCAGTTTAAAACTCTTGCGAAATATCGGCAGGCTGGGATCAAAATACCAGAGCATAAAGACCGCAATCGCCGGAACAACCAGCAACAGTGCCCTGAAAATAACATTCTTTCGCTTGTGAAATACCCAGATTACCAGCCAGGCACCCAGAAAAACCAGGGAAGTGCTTCGCACCAGTGCCCCCAGAAAAAGAATGGCTCCTCCGAGAGCAAGATCTTTGTTTCTGTATCCCTGCAAGACTCCTTTCAGGATGAAATAGTTGCCCCATAGTATAAAACACAGCAGCAGGCTTTCCTTCAGACAGTCGATGGAGCGTTCAATCAGATCGCGATTGGTTATCAGAAACAACACTGAGATCAGGGAAATCCAGCGGTTCCTGAAAATAATCTCGCTGACCTTGAACATCCCGGCCGCGGCAATCAGGAAACAGCAGCCGGCAATCAGCCGGCCGGACAGTTCGAAATCAAGACCGGTAATCCTGGCGATTAGCGCGATCATCATTGGAAATAATGGCAATGTATTGCCCAGTATTGCCTCTTTGAAACTACCCTCGTAAAACAACACGGCCGAAGGGACATACTGGAAGGCCCCATCGCGCGATATAATATCGTAGTTCAGCCACGCGGGGAGAAGGGCAAGGAACGATATGAACAGTACTAGAAAAACTGTTTTGGTCTGAGAAATCTCGCTTAGTTTTATCATTGCTTTAAAATTAAAAATTATGAATTGAGAATTAAGAATTTTTTTCTTTAGAAGTCTTAATAATCGATGAAAGTATCTTATTCAATTCATTTGACTCAGAAATCAAATATTCCAGTGAATTACTCGTATATACATTGCTGTCTCTTCTCAGTCTTAACCAGTAATTGGTTTCCCGGGCCTCTTTGTATGCAATTGACATTTTGGATATGAAATCTTTCCGGCTTTGTGCTCCGAGAGCCTCTTCGACATTTGCACCAATGCTCGTTCCGGCCTTCAACAATTGCTGTGAAAGTGCAAACTGCTTTTGAGCATTCATCTCTCTATAGAGTTGAATGATTTTCAATGCAAACTGATACGTCTTTTCCTGAATAATATTTTTATCAGCTGACATTTTTCAATGACCGAAAAAATTTATGGAATTAATCTTCAAATCATTACCCCATTCCTATACTTCAGCCTACCCTATTAATTTCTCACTCCAAATTCTTAATTCTTAATTCTTAATTCTTAATTCAATAAGCCCCCCCTCTCGTAAATATCGCTGAAAAGGTCTTGAACAACACACTCAGATCCAGCCATAACGACCAGTTGCGCACATAAAAGGTATCCAGCCGCAGACGGTCATCAAAAGTAAGGCTGCTTCTGCCGGAGACCTGCCACAACCCTGTGATGCCGGGCCGGGCCTTGAGGATAAGTTCCTGGTGTCCGTACATATCTTCAACTTCCCTGGGAAGATACGGCCTGGGGCCCACCAAGCTCATGTCGCCCTTGATCACATTGAAGAGCTGAGGAAGTTCATCAATGCTCCACTTGCGAATGAACAGGCCAACCCTGGTAACCCGCGGGTCGATCTTTAATTTTTTGTATGTCTCCCACTCCAGACGCGCTTGCTGAGAATGCTTCAGATGTTCATCAAGAATTCGGTCTGCGTGGGTATACATACTGCGGTATTTGTAAAGGTTAAAGTTTCCACCGCCCTGGGCCAGCCTCTGCTGCATGAACAACACCCGGCCCGGGGAATCGGCCTTTATTGCGATGTAAAC
>JAFGIF010000309.1 GCA_016929755.1 Deltaproteobacteria bacterium
CCAATTACTCCACGCCTCAATACCCTGGCCGGTCTTGCATGATATCTCCAGAATTTCGATGCCCGGATTCAAATTCAGCACCCGTTCCTTAAGGGAGTGCATATCAAAATCTGAATATGGCAGGAAATCGATCTTGTTGACCAGCAAGACATCACAAACCGAAAACATCAGGGGGTACTTCAGTGGTTTGTCATCGCCTTCGGGAACACTTAAAATCATGGCGTTCTTTATGGCTCCGGTATCAAATTCGGCCGGACATACCAGATTCCCTACATTCTCAATGATGAGCAGATCAAAGGTGGCAATGTCCATTGCGTCCAGGGCTTTGCTGACCATGGCTGCATCCAGATGGCAGAAGCCCCCGGTTCTGAGTTGGATGGCACTGATCCCCTGAGCAGCTATCTTTTCTGAATCAACCATGGAATCAATATCGGCTTCAATTACTCCCATGTGCAGTTCATCCCTCAACGCATCAATGGTTCTGAGCAAAAGGCTGGTCTTGCCGGCGCCGGGTGAAGCCATGAGATTCAATAAATAGGTATTTGCCTGGTGCATCCTCTGGCGGACCTGATCGGCCAGGTTCTTATTATCAGAAAGGATCTCTTCTTTGACTTCGATCAGTCTGACTTCTTCCATTACTGCACCTCCATATCCTTGATGTAATATTCCCGGCCCGATACCAGGGAACACGATGTGTTCGAGCACTCAGGACAAACAATGTCTTTTTGCTGTTTGATATCAACCTGAAATTCGTTAGCACATGCATCACACTTGAGAATTACCGGCGCCCGGATAATATTGAGCTTGGCATCCCTGGCAATGGTGTCTTTACTTAAATAATCAAAATAGCGCTGAATCCACTCGTCTTCCAGATCGCTGAGTTCGCCGACTATCAGATTGATCCGAACAATTTTGCGAACATTATTGCCCCTAGCATGTGACAGGACAATATTCAGAATGCTTTCGGTTACCGGTAGCTCGTGCATAGCATATCAGCCTCTTTAGAAACATGTATGGCGTATCATCTAAGATAAAACCGAGTCAATAATTTTTCGATAAAGGTTCGGCTCAGAAATCTCAATCGAGACATCTGAGCCGAATTATAAGGAGGGTATTCCTTATCTCAGATAATTTGCAATAATCAGCTTCTGAACCTCGCTTGTGCCAGCTCCTATTGCATATACTTTGGCATCACGCATATAGCGTTCAACCGGAAACTCCTTCATGTAACCATATCCGCCATGAATATGCACTGCCTCGGCCGTGACCCTGTTTACCATCTCACAGGCGTATAACTTGACCTGGGCAGCAAGCATGCGGGCCTCTTTGTACTGTTTGTTATCCCAGCAGGTAAGCCCCTTGTAACAGAGCAAACGGGCGGCTTCGATCTCTACAAGCATGGTAGCGAGCTTATCCTGGATCATCTGGAAATTAATAATCGGCTGGGAAAACTGCTCCCGTTCCTTGGCATACTTAAGTGCAGTATCAAAGGCGGCCTGTGCAATACCGACAGCCTGGCAACTCCACAAGAACCGTTCGATGTCCAGACCCGAAAACATGATTTTCAGTCCTGTATGCTCGACACCCCCCAGCAGATTCTCTTCGGGCACCCGGCAATCTTCAAGAATAATTTCGCCAGTCGGAGATGACCGCAGCCCCATTTTGGAAAGTTTCCGACCCACCTGGTAGCCGGGAAAGTCTTTTTCAACGATAAATGCACACAATCCGGCATGACCTATTTCAGGGTCGGTGGTGGCATAGATAACGGAAACATCGGCAATAGGAGCATTAGATATAAACGTTTTGCTTCCATTAAGGACATATTCACCGGCTTCTTTACGGGCTCTGGTCTTCAATGATATAGCGTCTGATCCAGCTCCGGGCTCGGTCAGGCCCATGCAGCCTCTCAATTCCCCTCGCGCCAGTCGGGACAGATACCTGTCTTTCTGTTCTACAGTCCCATTACGGGCAATATTGTTGGCGCACAGTAGCGAATGGGCTCCATACACAACAGCCACACCGGCATCGACCTTGCTGAGCTCTTCCCCCATCAGCCCGAACGAAAGATAGTCGTTAAGCATGCCTTCGTATTCAGGCGGTATTCCCATTCCGAGCAATCCGAGAGGTTTCGCCTTTTCCCACAAATGCTCGTTGAATTTCTCCTCCCGGTCCATTTCCTCGACAAAGGGAGCAACTTCCTTTTGTGCAAATTTCTTCACTGTTTCCTGAAGCATTTTTTGTTCCGTAGTCAGTTCAAAATCCATGCGACCTCCTTAGTGGAAAAAATTGGCAAGACCCCCTTTTGATACCATCATTCTATAGCATCCGGATGGAAGACATATTGAAATTAATATCACAGATTATATTAAAAACTAATTGACATGTCAATCAATAATATTAATTCTTTGCCATTTAATCTCACACGTTGCTTTCCATAATCACAACATAACAAAAAAAATATATTAATATCAAATTGTTGTCTTGCATAAACATCTTTACGTCAGTTGCTACATGCATCATTACAAGCCCTGAGTATATCTTTGAGATCATTGAACCAACCAAAAAGATATCCTTGATAAATATCATATAAGCTTGCTAACATGTTACCATGGACATGCAGAAAGAACAAAGAAAACTGGTTTGTGTACGGTTTCCTGCGATTCCGAACCCTTACATATTCGATGCAAAGGATCTGAAACTGAAAACAGGAGATCTTGTGATTGTAAATACAGAGATAGGGCAGTCGGTTGCCAGGGTTCTGGGCTATGCCACAGAAGCTGATACCGAAGGACTTGATGAAATTAAACCTATCTTACGAACAGTTACCGAATCGGATACAAAAAAGATCCAAAAAAATATCGAAAAAGAAAAACTGTGCTTTGTCTTTTGTCAGCAACAGATTCATACCCATGGCCTGCCCATGAAGCTGATCAAGGTCGAACAGACCTTTGACGGCAATAAAATCACTTTCTATTTTACCTCCGATGGCCGGGTTGACTTCAGAGAACTCCTGAAAGACCTTGTGGAAAAATACCGTACCCGTATTGAGCTGAGACAGATCGGAACCAGGCAGGAATCAGCAATGCTGGGAGGCATCGGAAGCTGTGGCAGGGAAGTATGCTGCGCCTCGTATCTTACGAATTTTCAGAGAATCTCGGTTAAAATGGCCAAGGATCAGAACATGACCCTGAATCCCATAAAAATTTCAGGCTTATGCGGCAAACTGAAATGCTGTCTGGCATATGAACGGGAAGCCTATGCCGAACTGGTAGAAAATATGCCGAAGCCTGGGAAAGTAGTGTTTCTGGAGCAGGGAGAAGCCACGATTGTCAGCATAAACATCATTAACCAGAGTTTCATCGCCAAACTGAAGGATCGGCGCTTTATCAAGGCCGGCATTTCTGATATCCTCACCGAGGAAGAATACATCGAACTCAACGCAGAAAATAAAACAAAACTAGAGCAAGCAGAAGTTAGCCTGATTGATATTACCCCGAAGGAAAATGCTCAAAACCCCAAGCCGAAAAAAAGACGATCGTCAAGGAGAAGAAAATCAAAAAGCAAAAGGAGCAGTTCCTCATGAGTGATAATTTCTACATTACCACCCCGATCTACTATGTAAATGCACAGCCCCATCTCGGACATGTATACACAACGGTAATCGCCGATGTTCTGGCCAGATATCACAAGATAATCGGCAAGAAGGTCTTTTTTCTCACCGGGACAGATGAACACGGCGACAAGATCGTTGAAACAGCTACAAAACTGGGAACCACTCCCGAAGAGCTTGCTAATGAAAACAGTGCCAGATTCAGAACGCTCTGGCCAGAGATGTCCATCGAAATCAACCGTTTTATCCGCACCACCGACCCTGACCATATCCGCACTGTTCAAAAAATCCTTAAGGATGTCTATGACAAGGGAGATATCTATTTCGGCGAGTATGCCGGCCAGTACTGCGTTGGTTGCGAACGTTTCTTCTCTGAGAGTGAACTTGTTGACGGCAAATGCCCGATTCATGAGACCGAGCCGGAGCTTCGCCAGGAACAGAACTACTTCTTCCGAATGGAAAAATACCGACCCTGGCTTATCGACTATATCAACTCCAATCCGGACTTCATCCGACCCGAGCGGTACAAAAATGAGGTTATCGGGATGCTTCGTGAACCGCTGGATGATTTATGTATATCTCGGCCCAAATCACGCTTGACCTGGGGGATTGAACTGCCCTTTGACAAAGATTATGTATGCTACGTATGGTTCGATGCCCTGATCAATTACCTTTCCGGTATTGACTATCCTGATGGTGATAACTTCAAGGAATTCTGGGGAGTATGCCAGCATCTGATCGCCAAGGACATCCTTAAACCGCATGCCATTTACTGGACTACCATGCTCAAGGCCATGGGTGTCGAACCGTACGAA
>JAFGIF010000310.1 GCA_016929755.1 Deltaproteobacteria bacterium
GGACCAGATACACCGATGAATATCACTGGTAGTCTCAAATTCCTTCCTGCGCTCCACTTCAACCCAGAAACGGGGATAAGGGCCATAGGGATAGCCTCCCGGCTCCCACTTGTCTGACCCAGCCAGGGAGGACTGCAACCAGGGCTGTTTGCTTAAGGAGAGCGCCGCATCCCGGCCGTCGCGTATTATATGGATAAATTGCGCATCGGGAAATGCATGGAGCAAAAAAGAAACAATAAAGCAGTTGCGGGGTGTCTTTTCTGCAAAGCGCAAATGACCGTCAAGATGTATGCGCATAAGCCATCTGTATACCTGCCTGTAGAAGGACTGAGCCTCTTCAAAAGGCCACAGTCCCTCAAAGACATAGCGTGACGCAGTCTTTGTTGCAATAGGTTCATAGTGATAGGAAATCTCTGTAAAAGCGCTAAGGCACCTGCCAAGAAAAGTTGTACCTGAACGGGGAGCTCCGATCACGAAAATGGGACGCTCCAGATGAGGAAAAAAAAAGTGTCTGAGCCTGTCTAATGAAACCGGAACCTCTTTTGTCTCATATAAGCGCAGGTCAGTTCGAAGAGTTCGAGGCGCCCATTTCAAAAAATTGGGTGGCTTCATTTCAATATATGGTAAGTTTCTAATTAAGATACTTATAAATAACCCAGTTCCCTTGCCAGCCTGCCAGCCCAGATATTAAAGCTGAACTTCAGAAATGGATCCAGCTCACTCTGCCATGAACCGATACGAGAATTATAAATCATTTCATCACTTTCAATGTCTTCCCGTCGGTTCTTTGTAAATTCAAAATAGCGAGGTTGAATATCGTGACTGGCATCCATGTATTTCAGAACCGATTCATCCCAGGGTTCATTTAAAAAGGCAAGTAAATCCCTTAGAGTTGCCTCTGCATTGTTCACCAGATTTTCATATCGCAGTTCGAAATATTGACCTTTGGAGGCCCTTTGGCCGAACTTAAGCCCGATAGTAACATATTCCCGCCAGCGGATTATACTTTTAAGAGCCTGGACATATCCGTACCGATTCCGATGGGAGGCAACCACATCCCGTCCGTCCCGGATAATATGAACAATCTGGCTGTCCGGGAAAAGATCCAGAATAAACCTCAAATGTGGAGTATAATGTGGTGTCTTTTCCGCCCAGCGATTCTTACCTCTTTTCTGGGCATATTCCATTTTAAAGGAAAAGAAAAACTCCGCAATCTTTTGATGCCAGCATTCCTTAGAAAAGCCATAAAGTTTTATGTGGGGCCAGTGATGCACCACAATAGGCTTCATATCAATGAGAAAGCTTGTTTCTGGACCGCAACTGATGTTGGGATGTGAATCCAGCATCAGCCGCAGCAACGTGGTTCCTGATCTGGGGCAGCCGACAATAAAAATAGGCCTGTTATTTGATGTGTTAAAATCAGCCATTTACAGATTTACACCCATACGGGCCGGTTTGCACCATTTTTTACGATAGTAATCCCAAATGAATTATATTTACAAGCGTCTTGATATCATCGGTCGGCTATTTTAGATCTGAAAACTGAGGCTATTTTTTTTGCTTTTTTTCCTAATTTTATGAATCCACGTTTTATTTTGCGTTTCATGGACTGTGGACCATATTGATCGACCAATTTTTCAATAATCGGGTTGTCAAGAGGGTTTTGAAGTACATCATAGTGTTGCATGACTTTCTTCAGTTCGTTTTCATTGTGCAGAAAATACTCATTCAAATGAGGCGATTTCCAAATTTTATCATTCCCAATGTGAAATGTAGCATGCAGGTCAGTAAATACTTTAAACTTTTTTGCATTGTATATAAGATTAACAGCCAGCACAGCGCCAACCTTTCCGCTCCCTATGCAAGTATTGCCTAATTGGTATTTCGGATAAGCACTTCTCTTAAATACAAAACAATCATACCCCTTATGTTTTTCTCCAACCTGAGAATACATTAAAGGAATATCCTCAACTCGTTTTAGGGTCTTTGAAATTGTTCGCCTGTTGATGATAAAGGCATCGTAACCTTCCTCTATAATCCAGTTAACAACAATGTAAAAAAAGGGCATGAGAGCAATATCAACGTTGGTGTATATCATATAATCAGCATTAGTTGCTTCATAAAGGCGATCCAGAATATCCTTTATCAAAGATAATTTGCGATTACCTTGAAACCCTGCAACATCCCTTACTGAACGTGTAAGATCGGGGATCTTTTCAATGCCCTCTGAAATTAGAGGATCCTCGTCATGGTATTTCGTGAAAAATTGAACAACATGGACCTTTCCAGTCGCAAACTGCCGGGCAATTCTCATGGTTTCAAATGTGATTGGCTGAGCAACAGTGAGATCTGAAGAAGAATCAACAACGACAGGCTGAATGACATGTGCAATATTTATCATTTTCTCCTCAACTATAGCTCTATGTTCATTTATTGGAGGCAACAACCGAATCAATAATCTCACGCAATATTTCTTTAAGTGACCGGGTAATATGCCATTTGGGGAAGTGCATCCTGAGTTTCCGAAGATCTGAGATATAGCAGATGTGATCACCAATGCGGGGTTCATCAATGTAAACCCAGTTTACTCTCCGTCCGGTTATTTCCTCAATCAAATCAAAGGCCTCAAGGATGGAGATGCTGTTTTCACGACCGCCCCCCAGGTTATAAACTTCGCCCGGTCGAGGATTTTGCCGAAACGCCTCAAATACCTGGATAACATCATAGCTGTGGATATTGTCTCTAACCTGTTTACCCTTGTATCCGAAAACACTGTAGGTTCCGCCGGTCACAGCCACTTTGCACAGGTAAGCCAAAAATCCATGCAGTTCAACGCCTGAATGGAAAGGCCCTGTCAAACAACCTCCACGCATGATGCCCACATTCATACCGAAATACCGGCCATACTCCTGTGCAATAATATCCGCCGAGACCTTTGAGGCTCCAAATAGA
>JAFGIF010000311.1 GCA_016929755.1 Deltaproteobacteria bacterium
AGACTGATTAAAGGGCGGAAGGCCTGGTCAATAATGTGTTGCTCCCTGACTTCCGAAAGCATCAATCCGGCCAGAAAAGAGCCCACAATTGCATCCAGACCGATATAAGTGGCGATAAACGATAGAAGCAGCAGGAATAGAAAACTTGTCAGTGTGATTCCCTTTTCACCATAGGTGTCATCAAAAAAGTCCATGATCTTAGATATAAATGGACGCAGTATAAACAGTACCACAAAGAAAAAAACGATTATCATAATCAATAGCTTCACGATTTCCATGTAAGATACTGATTTTTCGTAGGCAACACCGGAAACCATGGTCAATACAATCAGACCCAGGACATCATCCAGCACCGCCGCACTGAGGATAATACGACTGGCATTGGTTTTAATCAGGCCCATCTCGTCCATTACCTCGGCCGTGATGCCCACACTTGTGGCAGTCAGTGATGCCGCAATGAATAAGGCCACCAGCAAAGGCAAATTGAACAGAGCGGCTACCCAGTAGCCCAGTGCAAAGGGTGTCACTACTCCTATAAAAGCTACGGCAGTTGCTGATTTACCGACATTAATGATGTCCTTGATGCGAATCTCGAGACCGACAGCAAAGAGCAGGGCACACAGACCTATATGACCGAGTACATGCAAGATTTCTTCATGATGGTGCCAGAACGGAATGGAGTTGTGAAAAGCGAGCCCGAGCAGAGCGCCGGCAGCCAGTTCTCCCAGAATGGCGGGCTGTCCTAAACGTTTTGCAATCCATCCTCCAGCCAGCCCAGCTATCAGAAGGGCAAAAAGCTGTATATAAATGCCCCCGATTTCCACTAAGAACTCCAGCTAATCATTAAAATTAATCACAACATTCAATTGCATGGCAAAGGATAAAAGCAAATTATCTATAAGGATATGACTCAGTTGACCAATGTCAAGTGAGTGACCAGGAGATTTGTGCCATCTTGGACAAGGGTTATTGATATTCCATGAAATGATATTATTATTATATCATTATGAAGGGTGTAAAAACTTCACGATCTAGGGGGGTTGTATGATTTACCAAAAATTAATTAATTTAATAGAGGATAATGCGGATGAACTGACGAAACGGTTAATGAAAGACTTGCTTGGCAGAGAGGAGACCAGGCATTATCGTAATCTTTCGGAGGATCTTGTTTATGAAAGGGTATTTGACGTTTACAGCCGCCTTGACTCATGGTTGAGCAGGGAAAAGAATATCGATGATATAAAAGAATATTATACTCAACTCGGTAAGAAAAGATATCACGAGGGAATTCCCTTACATGAGGTAATAATGGCCCTGATGCTTATTAAGCGTCATTTGTGGCTGTATGTGTTGGAAAAGCATTTTTTTAGCTCCACATATGAATGTTATCAAGCCCTGGAAATGAATAATAAAGTAGTCCTTTTTTTCGATAGAATAATTTTTTTCACTATAATCGGATATGAAGATGAAATGGCCAAAGAACAGAGTGGCTCAGCCGGGGGAGGCTTTTTTTCCCGTATATTCAAGAAACATTGATCAATTTTTAATCGAGCTGGAAGCCGACTGCAATTTTAAAAATCCTCTTTGCAGGTAGATCGAGGATTTCAATCCCCAGTGTGGCATGAATATCTTTTATGATTTCGCAACATCGGCTGCGATTGGGCGTTATCAGGGTAAACCAGCAATTTGGATGACCAGAGCGTACATAATTATGTGTGACTTCGGGGTAGGCATTTACAACATCGGCGTATTTATCAATCCTATCAGAAGGAACATCGATGGCGCACAATGTTGAATACCAACCGATTTGATGTTTTTCGATGGTAGCGCCTGTCCTGCGGATGATTCCACTTTTTATCATCTTTCCGACACGTTTAATTAAATCATGCTCATCGGTGCCAATTCGCTCGGCAATTATCTTGTAGGGCCGCTCTTCAAGAGGAAATGATCGGTTGATTATGTTGAGAATCGCTTTATCGGTTTTGTCCATGAGTATACCAGCATATGGGATCAACATCCATCATATCGCCCAGCACCTCGAATGCCCGTGCCCGGCAGCCTCCGCACACTGTTTTTTCGATGCAGGAGCCGCATTTGCCTTTAAGCTTTTCAGGGTTTCTTATCAGGTTTAACTGAGGGGATTCAGTCCAGATTCGCTGAAATGAAACATTTCGAATATTGCCGCATTGAACATCCAGAAAGCCGCATGGCTGTACGGATCCCCTTGAAGAAACAAAACCGAAATCAGTACCTGCCAGGCAGCCTTTTGTTTTTACATCTCCCCCGTATTCTTTAATCAGTCTATAGAACTGAGGCGCACAGGTGGCTTTGCATTCAATCTGGGCAGAACTATAGACCTTGTAAAAATTTTCCAGCATTGATTGATAATCTTGAATTTTTGCCGGTTCTACCTTTTGTCCGCGACCTGTTGGAACCAGGAAAAAAACATGCCAGGCATGTGCTCCCAGGTCTTTTACGAATTCGGGGAATTTGTCCATCTGGGCCATATTGACGGCAGCAACCGTGGTGTTGATCTGGAAGGCTATATCATGCTGTTTGAGTATCCGGACTCCTCTCAAAGCCTGATCAAAAGCACCCTGTACTCCACGAAACTTGTCGTGGGTATCACTGCTAACACCATCAAGGCTGATCGAAACCCGTACAATTCCGGAATCTTTGATCTGCCGGACAACGGCAGGGGTAATAAGAGATCCGTTTGTAGCGAGTGTCATACGCAAGCCCAGGGATGTCCCGTGGTGCGCGAATTCAAATATATCCTTTCTGAGCAGAGGCTCTCCTCCAGAAAGGATTACCATTTTGGTGCCAAAATTTACCAGATCATCAAGAAGTGCAAACCCTTCTCGAGTTGATAGTTCCTGCGGATCGGTCTTATTGGTAGCCGATGCCCTGCAGTGTACACAGTTTAAATTGCAGGCCTTGGTGACTTCCCAGGCGAGGATATACGGTGCTTTCATCCAAGCAACTGAGCTATCTTGGGAGCAAAATACGTGATGATCAGATCCGCACCGGCGCGTTTGATGGAGGTGATGCTTTCCATCA
>JAFGIF010000063.1 GCA_016929755.1 Deltaproteobacteria bacterium
AAGATACCCGGAAGGTTCGGCTTTGATCCGTTACTGGACATCCAGGTTCTTTCTCCAATGCATCGTGGTATTCTGGGTGTATCCAGCTTGAACAGACATCTACAATTTTTGCTCAATCCTGGTTCGGGGGGCATTGTAATAGGCTCGCAGCAACTGCGTATCGGGGATAAGGTTATGCAGATGCGTAATAATTATGATCTCGGGGTGTTTAATGGCGATATGGGCAAGATCACAAACATTGATCATGAAGGAAGTCAGATCGAAGTCGATATTGATGAGCATATAGTTTGCTATCAATTGGCCGATCTGGATAATTTAGCCTTGGCTTATGCCTGTTCGATTCACAAGGCTCAGGGGAATGAATACCCGGCAGTCGTGATAGTCCTGCATACCCAGCACTATATCATGCTGCACAGGAACCTCTTGTATACCGCTTTGACACGAGGAAAATCTCTGGTTGTCGTTGTGGGGAGCATGCGAGCTCTGGGGCTTGCTGTTAAAAGAGAAGATTCAACGCAAAGATACACCTTGCTTAAAAATCGATTAATTGAGTAACATATATTTATGGTAGACCAGCATACCAAACAAAGAACCCAAGATCTTCTTGAAGTTGAAGATTTAAGCACCCATTTTTTTACACCAGAAGGTATCGTCCGGGCAGTGGACGGGGTGGATTTGAGAATGAAACAGGGGCGTATCCTGGGTATTGTGGGGGAATCCGGCTGCGGAAAGACCGTCCTGGCCCTGACTATTATGCGCCTCATCCCTGATCCACCAGGCAAAATTGTTACAGGACATGTGTTTTTTCAGGGAGTTGATCTTACTACTTTGGATGCTCAGGAAATGCGAAGCATCAGAGGTAACAAAATTTCAATGATATTTCAGGAACCCATGTCGTCATTGAACCCGGTTTTCACCATCGGGTCTCAGATTGCGGAGGTGTTTCTGCTCCATCAAAAAGATGAGGCTTCCAATAAATCCCGTGCGTTGGAAATGTCCATTGAGATGCTAAAGAGGGTGGGCATAGAAAATCCCGAAAAGCGTATCAAAGACTATCCTCACCAGCTCAGCGGCGGAATGTGTCAACGGATTATGATAGCAATGGCTTTAGCATGCAAACCAGAGCTTATGATAGCGGACGAACCCACTACGGCACTGGATGTCACCACCCAGGCCCAAATCCTCGACCTGATGATTGCATTGCAACAAGATTCCGGCACCTCGATCATTTTGGTCACGCATGACCTAGGTGTTGTAGCACAGACCTGCCAGGATGTGGCTGTTATGTATACCGGGAAAGTGGTGGAATTTGCCGGTGTGTCAGACATTTTTTCACAGCCTTTGCATCCATATACAAAGGGACTGATGAAATCCATTCCCAAAGTTGGTGCAGGCCTTACAGGGAAGAAATTGCTGGCTATTTCCGGCAATGTTCCCACATTCAAGAACATGCCCGATGGATGCACCTTTCATGATCGCTGCCCGGAGGTAATGGAAAAATGCTATTTACAAGCTCCTCCGATGTTCAGGCCGGAGAAGGGACATTGTGTAAGATGTTGGAGGCATGAAGGGTGATGCAGGCATTGCTGGAAATGCAAGGAGTAAAAAAACGCTTTCCAATTACTGAAGGGGTGTTTGGTAAGGCGGCGGGATATATTGATGCCGTTTCTGGAATTGATCTTGATCTGTATCCTAATGAAACCCTGGGCTTGGTTGGGGAATCAGGTTGCGGCAAAACCACGCTTGCAAAGCTTATATTGCTGCTGGAAAAACCGGATGAAGGCCGAATACTGTTTAATGGAATGGATACGAGTATTGCCCGGGGAGAGTCATTGAAGATGTTGCGCCGATCGATTCAGGTGATATTTCAGGATCCTTTCGGCTCGCTGAATCCCAGGAAGAGGGTTCTTTCGATTGTACAAGAGCCCATGATTATACATAAGCTGGGGTCAAAGGCCCAGATCAGGCAAAGGGCCATAGACTTACTGGAATTAGTGGGTCTTGGGTCGGATATGCTTGAGAGATACCCGCATGAATTTTCCGGGGGACAGAGGCAGAGGATATGTATAGCCAGGGCATTGGCTATTAATCCCGCTTTACTTATCTGTGATGAACCGGTAAGCGCCCTGGATGTTTCCATCCAGGCGCAGGTGATAAATCTTCTGTTGGATATTCAGGCTGAACTCAAGCTTTCTTATATTTTTATTTCACATGATCTCTCGGTAATCGGTTACGTCTCCCACAGGGTGGCTGTAATGTATCAGGGACGGATCGTTGAATTGGCAGCTACTTCCACCCTATTCAATAAACCTTTGCATCCCTATACCCAATGTCTGTTAGAGGCGGTGCCGGTGACTGTTCCCGGATCCCGGCGTAGTGCTCCGGCCTGCTTTGATCATGAACATATCTCTTTGCCTTCTAAGGGATGCTCATTCAGGACTCAATGTGCTTCAGGTTCTGATGAGTGCACCCGATCGCTTCCGCGACTGATTGAAGTTGAGCAAGGACATTTTGTTGCCTGCTATATGCATCATAAAGCTTGACATATTCTCAAAGGCTATATATTAAAGATGACCTCACATTGGAGATGCTAAGGAGGAGTAGATGGCCAATCATCCGTCGGCCCTGAAGCGAATGAAGCAAAACCAGAAAAGGCGTTTGCGAAACAAGAGCTACAGATCGCGTATTAACACAACTATAAAAAAGATCTTCACTGCTTTGGATGACAAAGAAAACGAAACTGCCCGCCTGTATTATCAGCAGGCGCTTGCCCGCCTGGACAGCGCGGTAAATAAGGGAATTATTCATAGAAAGACTGCCTCACGCAGGATTTCCCGATTAACCAAAAAAGTGGAAGCCAACTTTTCTTAGTAGTTTTTTTAGCTGAAACTCTTTACCTGGTCTTCTGAAGAAGTAATGTTCCGATGGTATCCGTAATAGCCACGTAGGGATGGCTTGCGATGCCGGTCTTAATGTTGTGTTCTATCCGGCGCATTTCCGTAAGCAACCACTCGAGTTGAGATGCCTTCCAAAGAGTTTTGCGGGGGTTGATTTTTTTCTGTACAAAGGGGTGTATTCTTGTTTGGTTTTGTTGTTTGCCAATCAGGATCTCATAGTGCTGCACTGTCAGATTTTCAATTCGTGAAACAATATCAAGGGCAACCACTCCTGTCTGCTCGATCTCATGCAGACGAATAAGGGCATCTTTTTTTCTATCAAAGAGTGCATCCAAAAAAGTAAATATGGATGGTTCATACGAGCGCATAACGAGATATTCGACATCTTTTGAGCTAATAGTGGTACGCTTACCGATATATAAACAGAGTTTTTCGATTTCTGTGGATAAAAACCAGGCATTTGAACCAGTGATGTCTGCAAGCAAAAAGGCTGCATCTCGGTCAATTTCCTTGGAATTGATTTTTACATGGTTTTGAATCCAAGCGATCAGGGACTTCCCTTTGAGTGGATCAAACTGCTTCAGGCAAGCCTTTTTTTCAATCTGTTGCAGCGGG
>JAFGIF010000064.1 GCA_016929755.1 Deltaproteobacteria bacterium
CACGTAAACACGACAGCCAGCGACTATATCAATAAATGTGGTATAAATCAATGAAAATTCAAAAGTCTTATTGCTGAAGCATAAATTTCACACACAAAAAAATCTTGCCTGAAACACGCGGAGGCGGTATGTTTTTCACTGTGCTTCTATGGATTCCTTAGGCGTAAATGATTTTGAAATGAATATAACGGAAAGGAGATCGGTATGAAGATACTCGTTTTAGGCGGCAGTGGGGATATGGCCATCGATGCCCTCGATGAACTTATGAAGGAAAAGGATGTAAAATCTGTCACTATTGCGGATTTGAACCTTGAGCGTGCCAGGAATGAGTGTGAGAAGAGGGACCAGCGATTTCAGGCAGTTAAAGTCGATGCCACAAACCATACCCAGGTAGTCGAGTTGATGAAACAGCACGATATCAGCATGGGATTCGTCGGCCCGTTTTATTATTTCGAAAAACCAATGGTAGAGGCTGCTCTGGAGGCAGGCAAACCATATGTATCGATCTGCGATGATTATGAGGCCTATCTGGATATCATTCCTTTTGATGATCAGGCCAGGGCGAAAGACATCCATATTCTCACCGGGTGGGGAAATTCCCCGGGACTTACCCAGGCGCTTGCCAGAAAAGGCTATAACTCCATGGATGATCCCAAACGTATTAATATTCACTGGGCTGGCGGGTCTGGCGAAGCAGCAGGCCCTGCCAATCTGACCCACCTGTTCAACATCTTCCATGGCACTACCTTGCAGACTATTCGTTCTAAAGAAATAGAGGTTCCTACCGGAGGAGGGCGCAAAGTAGTACAATTTCCTTTCCCTATGGGAGATCTTCCTGTTTACTATACCGGCCATGCAGAATCCGTATCCATACCACGTAACTTGAAGGGATTAACAGAGGTTACCCTGCATGGAGGCGTGCAGCCATCCTATATAGCCATTCTGGTCAAGATGCTCGATTCGGTCGGTCTGTTTAATACTCATGAAAGGAGAAAGAAGGCTGCCGAATTTTTTTATAAAATCGAGCACTTTTTTGATGCCGGAGGCCTTGGTAAGTCAGTGGGCAGGATTGATACTTATGGCACCAACAAGGGTAAGACAGTTCACAGAACCTACAGCTTTATCGGGCATATCGGAATAATTACCTCTGTTCCCTGCACGGTAGCAGCCTTATGGGAGCTTCAGGGCAAGTTTAAATCGGCTCCGGGCGGTATTTATTCTGCAGACCGGTTGCTTGAGGACCCCGACCCCTTCCTTGAAGAGGTCATGCGTAGAGGTGTTGAGATCTTTTACTATGAAGACGGATTGTATTAATACCTGCCAGGCGGGGTGGTTCTTTATCGCCGGTCGGAGCGGGGGCCTTGATTTTTTTAAACCTCATACTGGATTTCTGCTTTAACATGCTCAATGGCGTCTATGCCCTGGGTGGCGAAGAGCTGTTTTTGAATGGTTTCATCAATGTATGGTGCGTAGTGTTCGGTATTGTCATTATCCGAACCTTTTTACTAGAGGAGGGAGAAAATGGCAGGTAGGCGGAATTTATCGGCGATTCTGACCAATAAGAAAGTCATTATAACCGGAGGCTCAAGCGGGATCGGGAAAGCTGCGGCCAAACTTTTTGCTGCCAATGGAGCTCATGTGTTTATTATAGCACGCAGAAAGGATGTGCTTAAACAGGCGGCAGATGAAATCGGTTCATTGGTGTTGAGTAAAGCGCAGAAAATTATCTGGGTCTCGGTTGATGTGTCCGATAGAGAACAGGTTGAGGCCTGGGCTCAGAAGTATCACGAGGAATACGGGGCTCCTGATATTATCATCAATGGAGCCGGAATTGTTCTTCCCGGATATTTCGAAGAACTTCCCTATGATTCTTTTGATGATACCATGAAGATTGATTACTATGGGGTACTCAATATGTGCCACGCCTTTATTCCCATGATGAAAACAGGTGGCGGTCATATCGTAAACATCTCATCCATGGCCGGCTTTCTGGGGGTCTTTGGGTATACAACATACAGCGCTGCAAAGTTTGCCGTGATAGGATTTTCCCAGTCACTAAGAAGTGAGATGAAACGCTACAGCATCAATATTTCGGTACTGTGCCCACCTGATACGGATACGCCCCAGCTTGAGGAAGAGATGAAGGTCAGACCAAAGGAGACCAAGGCGGTAGCAGAAGGCGCCGGGGTAATGTCTGCGGATGAAGTCGCTCAGGACATGGTCATTGGAATGATCAAAAAACGTTTTATGATCGTTCCTTCGATTAATGCCAAGTTTGTGTATCTTGTCCAGCGCATCATGCCCTCTCTGGTAGAGTGGATAATGGATATGCAAATAAAAAAAGCTTAGTTTACTAATCAGGGACAATTCAAACGGATATTGCCGGAATTGATTTGTTGATCAAAGTATACAGGAAGTCCTGATTTTTTGGGCCGATCCGGATTGCCCGGTGCGAAGTCATTAAATCAGGATTTATATCTTAAATTGATACAGGAAACGATCGAGGTGAAGTTATTTCTCGGTGTTCAGGCGTTCAAAGAGAAAGGCTTTGAGCCGTTCCATCATATCCGGAGCCACACAGCACGGCTCCTGCATCTTGCGCGACAAAGTTACCGTTAATCTGTACGTGTTGAAAAATATCTTGCATTGATCACAACTGTCCAGGTGCTGATGGACTTCGATAAGAATCTCGGACGGAAGGTTGTTTTCGAGATAATCCTCCATAATGGCGGCACATTTCTTACAATTCATGCGGAGCCTCCTTCAGGTTGCGCATATTTACTGTAGTAATCCGAGAGAGCTTGTCGTAATATCAGTCTGCCCCGGTGGAGCCGGGATTTGACAGCGGGAATGCTCAGATCCATGGCTTGGGCAATTTCTTCATTTTTCAGACCTTCGACATCTTTCATAACAACGACTGCTCGCATTGTTTCAGGCAGCGAGTCAATTGCTTTGTGTAGAATTGTACTGCTCTCTTCCGATAGCAGTATGTCGTCGGGCAGTGAAGACCAGTCATAAGATAGGGTCTGTTCATCTTCGATATGTTCTACATGGGCCTTGTCGGTAAACTTTTTTTCTTTGCGTAAGAAACCATATGATGCATTGGTGGTTACCCGGTAAAGCCATGTGGCGAAATATGAGTTTTTCTCAAGACTTGATATCTTTGAGATGAGAGTCACGAATACTTCCTGCATAATTTCTTCGGCAGCGGATGTATCCCGGGTAAGGTGATAAGCAAGGCTGTATACCTTATCGGAATAGCGCCGCACAATCTCCTCCAATGACGTAGAGTCTCCGAGCTTTATCCTCTGCACTAATGTTGCATCTGAAATAACCTTCTTACTCTTAACCATTTAGATACCTGACCTTATGTGTTGGATTCGTCCATCATCCATGTCAGCACAAGATTGCGGGCCGCCCAGACCTCGTCCACGTGTTCGACAGGTGTGCCTTCGGGCTTGTGTCGCAAACTATCGGGATCTGACCTGACCTGCTCGGCAATCGTTTCCATGGCAAGAGCAAAGCGCTCAAGCTCGTCAAACGATTCTGTTTCTGTCGGCTCGACCATGATGGCCCCGGGAACAACAAGCGGAAAATATATCGTGGGCGGATGAAAGCCCAGATCCATGAGGGCTTTGGCCATTTCCATGGTGGTAATGTTCTGCTGTTTCTGAAGTTTGTCACTTAAGACGAACTCATGTAATGTCGGGGTTGCAAATGGCAGGTCGAAGATTCCGGAAAGCCTGGCTTTGAGATAGTTGGCATTGATGCATGCCGTGGTTGATGCATGCCGCAGTCCCTCCGGACCCAGCGACAGAATATAGACCAGGGCCTTGATAAGCACGCTTAGATTGCCGAGGGTGGAATGAATTATGCCGATTGATTCCGTTATGTTCCACCTGAGACTGAAATTTCCGTCTTTTTCCTGTCTGATTCTGGGCAGGGGCAGATATTTTTCAAGTTCGTGTTTTACCAGAACCGGACCACTGCCTGGTCCGCCGCCGCCATGGGGTGTGCCGAAGGTTTTATGAAGGTTGACGTGCATACAGTCCACACCCATGTCTCCAGGCCTGGCAATGCCCATGATGGCATTCATATTTGCTCCGTCCATGTAAAGGTAGGATCCGTTTTCATGCAGCACTTCGGCGATCTCGCCGATCTCGTGCTCAAAAATGCCCAAGGTGTTGGGGTTTGTGATCATAAGGCCTGCCACGTTCTCATCCAGATGCTCTTTGAGTGATCCGGCCGTAAGATAGCCATCCGCACCGGAAGGAATATTCTGGGTTTTGAATCCGGCGATAGCACATGATGACGGATTTGTTCCATGTGCCGTATCTGGTATGAGAACCTTATCGCGCTCTAACCCTCTTGCGTTTAAGGCCTGTTTTATGATCATCATGCCGGTCAATTCCCCGTGGGCTCCGGCAGCCGGCCACAGTGTGCAGGCATCCATGCCGCACACCTCTTTCAGACAGTTCTCAAGAGTATGAAGCGATGCGAGAATCGGCTGCATGCAGGAGCTGTCTGCGGGATGGATTGTCTGTATCCTGGCGGCTATTTTTTCGCATATTTTAGGATTGTATTTCATGGTGCACGAGCCCAGCGGATACATGCCATGATCAATCCCGAAGTTCAGCCGGGAAAGCCTGGTGAAATGGCGGACACACTCCACCTCTGAAATATCCGGGATTTCAGGCTGGATCCCTTCCAGGAGGGATGAATCGATATCATCCAGGGGAACTGAATCAAATGGTGCCGGCACGTTGCGGGTGTTTTTACCACCTGAACTTATTTGATTCAATACGGGTTCAATGATTTCCGGAAAATGCGTTACAGATTTTGACATAAAGTGCGGCACTCCTCCTGAGTATTCATTTCCGTGACTGTTAACAGTATGCCGTCCGGAATTTCCGGGTAGAATTCCGCCAGCGGTATACCTGGCGTGATGCCATCCAGTTCAAGGGCATGTGTTGTTGCAGAGCCTAACTTGACGACAAACTCATGAAAAAATGGTGCACCGAATACAGGGCTGATTCCTTTTGTTTCAAGCAGGCCTGAGAGATAACGGGCCCCGCTGGCGCACTGCACAGCAATTTTTAGCAGACCTTTCGGGCCTACTGCGCTCAGATACATTGCTGCTCTGAGAGCGCACAGCCCCTGATTAGAACAGATATTGGAAGTGGCCTTTTCGCGCCGGATATGCTGTTCTCTGGTTGCTAAAGTCAGGCAGAAGGCTTTGCTGCCGGAGCTGTCCCGGGTGCGGCCTACAATCCTGCCCGGCATGTACCGGGTGTATTCTTTGGTAGTAGCGAAAAAACCGAGCAGCGGCCCTCCCGCATTGGGAGGATTGCCGAAGGACTGTGCATCGCCAACCACAACATCCGCTCCAAAAGCTCCCGGATTTTTCAAGAGGCCCAGAGAGATGGCTTCAGTCACCACCACACCCCAGAAGGGTGACTTTTGGGCCAGGTGTGCGACCTTGTCCAGTGGTTCGATTACCCCGAAAAAATTGGGTTGCTGGATAAA
>JAFGIF010000065.1 GCA_016929755.1 Deltaproteobacteria bacterium
CTGAGCGTATCCTTGAACCCTATGAAACTGCTTGATCGCAAGCTGATCGGTGAAGAGATGATCGTCACCGGAGTAAAACTCAATACCCCCCGCAAAAAATCAGGCGCTATCAAAACCGGACAATTCAGAACGGAGAAGTCATCAAAGTTTAAGCCTGTTACCAGTTTGTTTCTGCCATCGGTTGAATCAATCGACATTGAACAGATTCTTGCCAAAGAAAACCTGCAAACACTCGCTCTTATACAATCAATCAGGAAAGAAATTCCCGATAAACAGGAATCTTGGCAGCAAAAACTGAACAAACTCCCTGATAAAGAACAATTCGAGCAGTATCGTAAACGTATCGATAAACTTAAAGGAGCCAGAGATGGTGATTTACAGACCATTATATCTGCCACGGCCGAGGTCAAATCCATCAGAGTTGATCTTACCAAGGACATAAACAGCATCAAATCCGCCCGGGATGAACTGAGCAAGGACATCGCGCTGCTTAAGACCAACATCGAGCAGGCCAAACAAGCCCCGGTTGAAGATGCAAGACGTCTGAAGGAAAAATACAGCCCTTCGGCTAAGGGGCTTGGGAATGTAAGCAACCTGCTCTTTGGCGAGAAAATCGGTACCTGGGTTGAGCGCTCGCTTAGCTGGTATGAACGGCTGAAACCTTTTGTCCAGCGTGCATCAACCATCAGAAAACAAAAGAAAGCCACTAAACCTCTGCGCGCCAAAGGGATAGATGTTCATTTCAAGGAATATGAACCTCTACCGGAATTTCTCATCCATAGAGCAAACGTATCCGTCCATCTTGAACAGGCAGTACTAAGCGGTAAAATGCAAAACATCACCCCTGAGCAGGATGTTCTTGGGAGTCCTTTAATATTTGAGTTTGCCTCTCGGAAATTAGAAGGAATCGGGGATATTCATCTGACAGGAATTATAAATCACATCAAGCCAGAAAAAACCGACGATGTAATGACCCTTTCCATAGAAGCATATCCCTTGAAAAATATTGAATTAAGCTCTTCGAACTTTCCCTTGGTGCTCGATACAGGCTTACTCAATCTCAAATTAAAAGCCCGGAAAACACAAGAAAGCATTCGGGCAGATATTGTTGCCGACTTCACCTCAGTCAGGCTTTCAGGCCCACAACAGGATAAAAAAGACAAGATCGCTGAAACACTCTTAGCTTCATTAGCGAAGATTAACAACTTTACGCTCAAGGCCTCCATTTTCGGCACTCCGGATGAGTATGATCTGAAGCTCGATTCGGATCTTGACAAGCTCCTAAGCCACGTTGTCGGAGAGTTCATTGAGGAGTATAAGAACCAGTTGGAAAACGAGTTGAAAACGGCCATTCAAGACAAGGCTGGCCTTTCCTTTACTGAGCTGGAGAAGGATATGTCTGGGTTCAATATTTATAATCAGACATTAACATCCCGCCTGGATCTGGCAAACAATCTGCTCCAAAATGAATTATTAAAGGGGGCCGGGAAGGGTTTACGGTTGCCTTTCTAATAATTTCAGGACATACCTGATCTGTATTATTTAAATACCGAAAAACAACAACGGAGAGAAAGCTGTGAGTATTTTTGAAATTATCATGCTGGCGTGTTTTGGAGCGGCATGGCCGTCTTCTATTTATACATCGTACACATCCAGAACTTCAAAAGGGAAAAGCATTATTTTCCTTGGCATTGTTTTTATCGGATACATCTGTGGTGTATTGCACAAAGTATACTTTAACTTTGATTGGGTAGTGTTGTTGTATGCCATCAATGGCAGTATGGTTCTCTGTGATATGGGGCTCTATTTTCGCAATCTGTCCCTGGACAGGCAGATGACCCTATAGCTGGCTATGAGAGCACAACCATCTTCTCGAAGCTGATCAACTCGATGCCTTGTGAGTCTATTATTTCTTGAAATTCAGAACTCATAAGGATTTCAAGTTCTTTTACCCTCCAGGAATCACCACTGACGGCAGGATGTACCACAATTTCGTTAAACCCCGCCTCAGCCTGGTCAAGCCTCTGGACACCTTCGATCATCTTGTGGCAGTAGTGTAAACCCTTTTCCTGAAGTTTTGACTCCATAGAGGCAAACTCAGCGCCATGAAACGGAATATCTTCCCGGGTGGGTAAACTATAACCATCTGGGCTGAACCTGATGGCGCTGATCATGTATTCTTCCATGAGTTCAAGCAGGATGTTGAAAATTGGTGCAAATCCATGCACATGATGATGTGTATCGATATGACTGGGCCGCAATCCATGTGAAAGGAAAAGCGCTACCTGCTCTCCAGCCTCCTGGCGCAATAATTCCAGAAACTCTTTCTGGCGCAACAGGCGGTCAAGTTTGGTACGGGAATGGTGCTCAATTCCGGGAGAACTCCAGCCCAGGGTGTAATCCAGATCAATATGTATCCCCAAAGAAGTAAAGCCGATTTTCTTCAATTCTGCAACTGCTTCGGTGCATTTAGGAGCCTTTACCATCAGTGATGCATCCGTAATGAATCCCTGCCCAATACCACTGATTACAGCCTCATTAACCTGGGAATTCAACCCGAGGTCGTCTGCATTGATAACAGCAAAAATTTGTGGTGAACTCTTAGACATCCCTGTGCCAGTAAAGCCTTACAAACTTCTCTTCATCTGAATACTTTAGCTGCAGCTCTCCTTTATAGGCCTTGTAAAGCGCATCGCCGATATGGCGGGCCAGATGATTATCAGTCAGCCGAATACAGAGATTATCCCTGTCTCTTTTGAGAGTAATCAGTCTCTTCAGAGGAGTTCTTTCTCTGCCTTCATCGATAATGTTGCGGATCAGGTTAAGAATCTCCGTACGATGGCGAGAGAGATACGTTCCGGAAAGATATACTTCTCCTGCCGGAAAGTCATCCCTCTTTCTCCTGCAGGCCGGACAGAGGCATATGGTTGTTTTACTGTGAGTTTTTTCCGGCCATACCCATCTCCCGCCCCAGTAATTGGCCTGACATTGCGGGCAATACGTCCCCTCGGAATACTTGCGGCCGACATCGTAGGGATCATGTCTCTTTTCTTTAATATTCCTGTCATTTCGCATATGCCCTCCTTGTATTTTGATCCTTGTTCCTTCCTTTATAACTAGTGGGATTTCACGAAAAAACAAGCCTCCGGGTTGAAATACCGGATAAGGTACGATAAACTTACGGTTTTAATCTCTCCCTGTTTCTTTAAGCCATTAATGGGTGGTAATAGAGTGTTCCATTTTAAGAGCTTTGGCACGTTTTTAAAAAAACGTCGTGCCATCAAGCTGTCTGGCTTGCCATGAAAATCTCACCGCTGGAAAGCGTCACGACCTTGCCTTGGATATTAAGAACCAGGTGTCCTTCCATAGTAAGGTCGAGTATAGTGCATGGAGTTCCATCTTCGGTAAATGCTGATTTTCCTATGGCTACAGCGTGCTGTAGAAAATACCGGCGCACGGGAGCAAAACCATCTCTGATGTAAATTGAAATCCAGCGAGCAAGACTTTCTACAATCGTATCGATAAGTTGCCCGATATTGTATTGAACGCCGGAAATCAGGGCTAAAGACGTGGCCTTATCTTTTAACTCATCAGGCCAGACATCCTGATTCACATTCACTCCCATCCCGATGGCGGTAATTTTACCTCTGGACTCACACAGGATCCCTGCCACCTTTTTCCCTTCAAGCAGGATATCGTTCGGCCATTTTATAAGCACATCCCGATCCTGCATAAGCATCGCCAGGGTTTGGCGCAGGGAGACACCTGCAATGAGAGGGTATTTGGGATCAGACTTGCCTAGAGTAACGGTCATATAAATATTATTGCCTTCAGGGGAGTACCACGGTCTGCCTTTTCTGCCCCTACCGGCCCGTTGAGCCCTGGCAATTACAAGCTGACCCTCTTTGTCTAAATCGAGAGCATATTTGTTTGTGGAATCTACGATGTCCAGTTCGATGCGATTCCGGATAAAGACCTTGGAATGTCGAACCATCATCCTTCCAGCAAAGAGCGGGCCTGCTCGAGTTTCTCAAGCGTAAATTGCAGATCGTTCCTGATGCGCATCTGCTCTGCAACGATTTCCTTTTTGGCCTTTTCGATAAAATTCTTATTGATGAGCTTTTTCTGCTTCGCTTCCAGTTCTTTATTCACCTTTTCGATCTGTTTATTGAGTCGCTCAAGTTCCTTGTCAATATCAATGACCCCTTCTAAGGGCACATAGATTTCAATTCCCTGGGCCAAAGCCAGAGCACTCTTGGTTGGACGCGGGGAGTCCGGAGCAAGAAAGCTGATGTTTTTGACCCGGGACAGATCAAATATATGCAGGCTGTGATCATCTAAAACCTCCTGGATCTCAGTCGAGGCGGGCCGCAAAATCACATCCAGCTTTAGAGATGGAGAAATATTGGTTTCCCCCCTGATCGAGCGTATACCGGATATTACATTGATGATGTGCTGCATTTTTTGCGCTTCTTGGGGAAACTTCAAGTGCTCCATCTCAGTGGGGTAGGGGGTAATTACTACCGAGTCTCTCTTATGGCCCGGAAGCAGCTGCCAGATCTCCTCGGTGACGAACGGAATGATCGGATGAAGCAGTTCTAAAATGGTTTTGTAGATAAAATTCAGCACCCATTGAGTTTTCCTTAATGCATCTCCCTGCAACATTGATTTGGAAAGCTCGATATACCAGTCGCAAAAGATATGCCAGACGAATTGATACAGATGGTCTGCTGCATCGTTAAACCGATACATATCCAGGGCATTCCTGGTCTCTGTTATAGTAACATTTAATTCATTCAGGATCCACTTATCCGCCAGATCCAAATCCAAATCATCGAAGGACACATCATCGGGATTGAATCCGTCAAGATTGCTTAGAACGTATTTCCCGGCATTCCAGATTTTATTGATAAAAAACCTGTATCCCTGGATACGCTTGTCGCTGAGACGCACATCCCTTCCCATGGCCGCAAATGCGGTCAGTGCAAACCGGAATGCATCGGCACCGTAGCGGTCCATCTCGACTATGGGATCAACTATGTTACCCTTGGACTTGCTCATCTTCTGGCCCTCTTCATCGCGTACCAGGGCGTGCAGATACACATCTCTGAAGGGCACATCTCCCATGAATTTTATCCCCATCATCATCATTCTTGCCACCCAGAAAAAGATAATATCGAAACCGGTAACCAACACATTAGTGGGATAAAATCTTTGCAATTCCGGAGTATTATCCGGCCAGCCCATGGTTGAAAACGGCCAGAGAGCGGAAGAAAACCAAGTATCGAGCACATCTGTTTCCTGGCGGAGATTCTCTGCTCCACATCCAGAACATCTGTCCGGATCTGTTTCGCTGACAATAATTTCACCGCATTCATCACAATACCAGGCAGGTATCCTGTGTCCCCACCAAATCTGCCTGGAGATGCACCAGTCTCGAATATTATGCATCCATTCAAAATACGTCTTCTCCCACTGCTTGGGAATAATCCTGGTCCGCCCTTGCTCCACTGCTTTTATTGCCTCTTGGGCCAGAGGCTTTGTGCTCACAAACCATTGTTGGGACAAATAGGGCTCAATTACAGTTTTACATCGATAGCACTTACCCACCGGCACCTTGTAGGTGGTCTTATCAATGAGATAGCCCTGCTCTGCCAGATCCTTTTCCAACTGTATGCGGCACTCGAAACGATCCATACCCTGGTAGTTTCCGGCATTTTCATTCATTTCGCCGGATTCACCGATCACCACCACTATTTCAAGATCGTGCCTCAGACTGAGTTCATAGTCATTAAGATCGTGGGCGGGGGTTATTTTCACGGCGCCGGTCCCGAATTCTTTGTCAACCACGGGATCGGTAACAATGGGGATCTCTCTATTCATAATAGGAAGAAGCGCCTTCTTACCCAGCAAGTTTATATAACGTTCGTCTTGCGGATGCACGGCAATAGCGGTGTCTCCCAGCATGGTTTCCGGCCTTGTGGTGGCGACCACTATATCACCTTCTGCATCGATGAGCGGATACCTGATATGCCAGAGGTAACCGTCTTCCTCCTCATGTTCCACTTCAAGGTCAGATATTGCACTATGGCATCGCGGACACCAGTTTACAATATAGTCACTGCGGTAGATAAGCCCTTCTTGATACAGCGAAACAAAAACCTTGCGTACGGCACGCGATAATCCTTCATCCATGGTAAAACGGATACGGTCCCAGTCGCACGAGGCACCAAGCCTTTTCAGCTGACTCAGGATAAGACCGCCGTGTTTTTCTCTCCAGCGCCATACTTCTTCAATAAAGGCATCTCGTCCCAGGTCATGCCTGGAAATCCCTTTTTGAAAAAGATGTTTTTCGACAACATTCTGTGTTGCTATGCCTGCATGGTCGGTTCCCGGCATCCAGAGCGTATTCATGCCGTCCATGCGTTTATACCGAATTATAATATCCTGAATAGTGTTATTGAGGGCATGCCCCATATGGAGCACACCCGTGACATTGGGAGGAGGTATTACAATACTGAAGGCATCTGATTGTGTGTCTTCCTCTTGGGCATGAAAAAATTTATTCTCAAGCCAGAATTCATACCATTTCTGCTCAATATCTCCGGGGTCGTATTCTCTGTCTAACATCTCCATCTCCTCAAGCTGGGCTGCCAATCTCATAGAGGCGGCAGGCAATTATCTTTACCATCAAAATATTTGTTCGTAAAGGTAGTATCGTGAAATGCCTTTTGTAATATTTATAGGGAGATAGAACAGAATATCCTGCCCGGTTTATACCGGGCACAAAGCGCAATTAACCAACACTATTTTCTATTTACGGCCATATTGGCCCTTATCAATCGATCTTTTTAAGTTTTTGTATTTCCTCCCGAATTACCTTTTCGACAATTTC